>JAFACJ010000962.1 GCA_023425615.1 Actinomycetes bacterium | reverse complement strand
CGTCGGTCGGGGGTGGGGGAAGGCTCCTCGGGGGACACGGGCACGGTCTCGGCTCCGTCGGGTCGGGCATCTCGCACCGGTCGGTGCGAGCAGATCACCACCTCCGGGGGCACCGTGTGGGGGCACGGCGCCGGCCGGCCAACCGGAGGGATCGAAGCCGGACCTCGGGATCGCCGGGCACCTTAGTCAGGGTGGCTGTGGGAGACGACGGTGCGCGATGTGGGATAGGTCACGTCAATCTACCGGCGGCGGCGACTTCCGCGGACAGACACGTGCGGAGGGCTCGGTGACCGACGGCGGCGAGCCGAGAGGGCACACCTCGCGACGCACGCGCCGCACCGCACCGCACCGCACCGCACCGGCGATCATCACGACCTCGGTGGCCCCTCCCTCCCTCGCCGAGGGTAGTCGGCGCGCACGCGCGTACTCCGCCTCCAGGCAAGCTCGCGCCTCATCGTCGAGCACCGCCAGCCGCCCAGGGGCGGTGTTGTCGGCCGCGTCGGTGTCTTGACGCCACGGTGAGGGGTCGCGCCGCACCTGCGCGGGAGCGATCCGCCACGGGCCTCCCGCCACCTTGCTCACCGCGAGCACCGCGGCGACGACATCCAGCTGCCCACGCAGCCTGCGCACCGACCTGGCGCTGGACGCTTGGAGATCCCGATCTGGGCCCGCCGCGAGGGCCGCGACGTATCCGGCGTGACGCAGCACCGCGACAAGGGCGGTCATCAGCACGTCGCTGTGCCCTACACCCAGCGCCTGGCCGCTGCTGGCACCGCCGCCTCGGTCGCGTCGATGGGCGACAACTACGACAACACCCTTGCTGAGGCGTTCAACTCGCTGCCATAGGCCGCGCTCCTACGCAAACAAGGCCCCTGGAGGAGCGTCGACGAGCTCGAGGTCGCCGCGCGGAGCGCGTCGACCGATTCGACCACTGACGCCTGCACAGCGAGATCGGGCTGATCTCGCCCGCCGAGCACGACGACAACTAATCACGAAGACTCCCCAAATCCAGCCAGAACGACGCACCGACGATCGTCGCCGCGTCACTTGAGGGGCCCCGCTGAAGCCGGGATGAGACAGCGCCGCGAGGAATACCGACGGTGCAGTAGCCGCACGCGGGACAGCCGTGTCGCCAGAAATCGGATGGAGGAACTCCGTCCCTCGAGGTGCGTCTCCGCGGAGCCCGGGTGACCTTAAGCTGATCGCGCCGAACTGGAACGCTGATGCGTGCGATTGAAATTCTGGGGGACGGTTGCCTGAGTCGATGGAGCCGAGTTCCGATACCCCGCGGCTCGTGGCGGTCCACGATGAGCTCCGGTATGCGCAGGGAGCCAGCCAGGTCGATCTGATGCTGGATGGTCTGCCCAACTACCACTGGTTGATGAGCCCGGCAGAGCTTGCCTTGGCCCGGGTGATGCTAGAGGCGGGAATCAACGCTCCCGCTACGGTCCTGGGACCGAGCGGCTCACGCCGGCCGCTGATCGCGATCCGATCGAGCCCGTGGAAGGCCGGTCACGAGACGAACCCGTGGCACGACGAGTTCGACCTGGACCACGGGCACGTGCGCTACTTCGGCGACCACAAGCCGTCGACCCTCGGCCTGCCCGGCGCGACCAAGGGCAACCGGCTCCTGCTCGAAGCCGCGCGTCTTCACTCGGGGACGACGACGGACGAACGCCTCGCCGCTCCGCCCCTCCTTCTCTTTCGTGCAATCACGGTCCGCCGTGAGGGACGTGTCCTCGTCAAGGGGCACGTCGAGTTCTGCGGTGCCGCCATCATCGAGCGCCTCGAACACGTCGTGCAGAGGGACCCGGAGTCCGGCAGGAGCTTCCCGAACCTGGCGCTCGACCTCGCCGTCGTCGCTGGCGGCGACTTCGACGGCATCGACCTCAGGTGGATGGACGACCGCCGAAATCCGGCCCTGACGCCGGCCGAGGCGCTCCGTCACGCTCCGGAGTCGTGGAAGCGTTGGGTGAAGCAGGGGCGGGTGGCCATCCCGGGTGTTCGCCGGCGCGTCCTCGCGAGCACCGTCCGGTCGGCGCGGGAGCAGCAACCCGAGCCTGGCACGGCCGAGGCCCACGTGCTCACGACGCTGTATCAGTTCTACGACAAGCGGAAGCACGCGTTCGAGCTCCTTGCCTCGCGCGTCGCGGCAGAGGTGCTGCGGGAGTCTGGCGCCCGGTACAAGGAGGGGTGGCTGTCGAGGTCATCGGGCGACGGCGGAGTCGACTTCATCGGACGAATCGACATGGGTTCCATTGCAGCGAGCACGCCAGTAGTCGTGCTCGGCCAGGCGAAGTGCATCGCACCGTCGACATCCATCTCACCGGAGCAGGTAGCGCGCGTCGTGGCCAGGCTGAGGCGTGGGTGGATCGGCGTCTACGTCACCACGGGTTCCTTCTCTCGGCAGGCCCAGGTCGAGATCATCGACGACCAGTACCCCGTAGTGCTCATCTCGGGGGGCACGCTCGCCGCGACGGCGAGGAAGATGGCGCAAGCGAACCACGGCGGAGATCTGACGGCCCTTCTCCAGTCGACACTGGACGAGTACGGAGCGTCGATCACCCATCGCCGTCCCGAGGAAGTGATCTCGATCTAGGGCCCGCTGCCTCTCCTCGTACCAGGCCACTCGCTGCGACGAAGGCATCCTGCGGCGACGTGTGTTCCCAGATCCGGAGGACCGCCCAGCCGAGGTGATCCAAGTGAGCCGTGGTCGCCACGTCACGCTCGCGGTTCCTTTCGAGCTTGGCGATCCACCAAGCGTTGTTGGCCGTCGGCACCTGACCGTGGTCAGGGCACCCATGCCAGAAGCAGCCGTCGATGAACACGGCGACCTTCACGCGCGGAAAGGCGATGTCAATCGATCGTCGAGGCAGGCCGGGAACGGGATAGTTAACGCGGTAGCGGTACCCCGCTGCATGCAGCAGGCGTCGCAGCGCAAGTTCCGGCCCGGTGTCCCGCTTGGGGTGCCTGCTCATGCGTGCAGACACACCGGTCGAGCTCGGCACCGGGCGCTCGGTCATGTCAGGGCTTCGAGGACGACTCCGCGCGCTCGATCTGCTCGAAGACATGCAGAGCGATGGCCTTAGCAAGCAAAGGCGGGACGGCGTTCCCAATCTGCCTGGCAATCTCGGTCTTGGTGCCGTCGAACTCGAAGCTGTCGGGGAAGCTCTGGATGCGTGCAGCCTCGCGGTGCGTGATCGGGCGATGCTCGTTCGGGTGGAGGTAGCGACCCTTCTCCGGCTTGAAGAACTCGGTTCTGATCGTGACCGACGGACGGTCCCACCACAGTCGGCCCATCACATCCGTCGTCCCCGTAGGCTTGTTGCGCCAGCAGTCGGGAGTGATGTCCCAGCGATTCCTCGCGAGATCGAAACGGTTGCCACCCTCGGGGATGGCCATGTAGCGCTCGATCGACTTCGGACGGGGCTGACGTCGGAAGTGCAGATCCTGGCGGTTCTCATTATCGAGGCCGACGTCCGTCGCCTCTGGCATCGGTTCCAACCCCTCGAACGCCTGGCGGACCGTGCGGTACGGGACGGCTCCGGGGCTGTCAGGCCCGTTCGTGGGTCGGGGCGGCCAGGGCAGGTTGGGCCCAGCCTCCAGGTCGCCGCCCGCCCGGACGGCCACAAGAATGCCCCTGCGCCGACGCTGGGGCACGCCGTAGTCGGCAGCGTTCAGGACGCCGAAGCCGTAGCTGTAGGGGCTCAGATCCTCGTCGGTCGCCATCAGATGGAGGAGGTGGGCGAACTGGGCCGAACGCTGGAACTCGGGGACATTCTCGATGATGAACGCCTTCGGCTTGACCTGCCGCACGGCGCGCAGGTAATGACGCCAGAGCTCGTTCATCTCGGCCCGGCTGGCGTCGTCGCGGTCGCGCCCCAGGGGCGAGAAGCCCTGGCACGGCGGTCCGCCGATGATGACCTCCGCAGGCTCGAACTCCTCCAGGTCCTCGATCGGCCCGGCGTAGACGGGTGTCCCGAAGTGGCGCTTGAAGGTGCTGGCCGCGGCCTCGTCGATTTCGACGGCGAACGTCGGACGGAAGCCGACACCGGCCAGCTCGAAGCCGAGCGACAGTCCACCTGCACCCGCGAAGAGGTCCAGGGTGCGCAGTTCTCTCATCGTGGTCCTCCGTCGCCCGGTGCACGCTGCCGCCCGCCCGGACGGGCCGCGCACGCTGAGGGGATTCAAGCAGCCGCCTCCGACACATCATCCACCGTCGCCCGCCGTCCACCGAAACGCGACGCGCTCTTGTGGGCCGGCGTGGCCTCGTCGGGGTTGTGATCCTCGCCCCACGGGGTCGACCCAGAGCGGTTCAGTCCGTGTCGCCAAGGGCACGGCTGCGCGGAACCCTCGGGGCTGCCGCCACCCACTCGTCCGGCTCGGCGAGGCGCCACGAGACGCCGTCCGCCTCGAAGGTCGAGACTCCCGGGGCATCGGCGGGTGCAACGCGGGCCGAGACCCACTCGCCACTCCTGGGCACGGGCAGTCCGAGCGCACGGGCGACGGCGACATCCCATTCATAGTGGCCCAACACGATGATGCCTTCACCGCCGAGGTACTTGGTCTCGCGCGCCATGCGGGCACGCCGCGGACCGTCCTTCTGCTGCGCGACGGTCAGGACCACGTCACGTCGGATGATGCGGTGCTGCACCGACCGGAACAGCTCGTTGATGCGCTGTTGGCCGCTCTTCGGGGTGAAGATGCGCTCAACGACGGCCGGTTGCAGGTGAAGGAGGAGGTTCTCCGGGAGGTCGCGGTCCCGCCAGAGCCATCTGACCCGCTCGTGTCCGGACTTCAGCATCTTCTTCTTGCGGTCCCGGTTACCGGCTCCGCGGCCGAGGTGGCGCGGGTCGACCCGCCAGAGCCCGGCGGACCACCGGCTGGCATCGTCGTCCGCCCAGGTCAGGAGGACCAGGTGCCCGAGTGACTCCAGAGGGAGCTCCCAACCACCGAAGAACATCGAGTACTTGCAGTCGACCTCGTGACCGCCAACGCGATAGTCCATCGCGACCCCGTCGTCGAGGTCGAACTCCTTGCCGAGGTTGATCTCGACGATGGTGCCGACGTGGGTCTTCTCGGTCTTCCGGAGGTCGGCGTAACGGAACCGCATCGTGCGAGGGCCGTCGAGAACCTGGTCGAGCGAATCGCGGAGCACCGTCGCGAAGCGCTCGCCCTCTGGGTCCTGCTGGAGGAACCACTGCGCCACTTCCCGGAGGGCGTCATCGTCCTCCGACTCCGGGATTTGCTGGATGATGCGCTTGAGGTCGGGCTCGTCGGCCGCTGCGCCCGGCAAGTCTGGGAGGTCGAAGAGCGACTCACCCTCGCCGCCGCCTCGCACACCGGGAGCATAGCGAGTGCACAGCCATCGGTCGGCGCGCTTCGTCCACCGGCGGGGGGCGTCCGAGGTGGCACGGACGTGAGATCGGCCGCCACGATGACCACATCGATCAGCAGCGGGTCCACCCGGCACGGGCACGGGCTCTGAGCGCCGCCCGTCCGGCCCCGGCGCCCCCCCCGCCCCGCGGGCCC
>JAFACJ010000529.1 GCA_023425615.1 Actinomycetes bacterium | reverse complement strand
GTCCGGCGGCTCGGCGAACATCACGGGCAACACGACCACCGGGTCTCTCACCACCGGCGCAGCGACCATCACGGGCGCGCTCAACCACGACGGCGGCACGCTGGGCTTCTACGGCACCGCCCCGGGCGCGAAGCCCAACGTGACCGGCAGCCGCGACGCCAACGCCGCACTCAACTCCCTGCTGAACGGCCTCGCCGCGCGGGGCCTCATCACCAACTCGACCACCGCCTAGGACGCCCATGGAGATCTCCACCGAGAACCTCGCCACGGAGGCCGGCGCGATGGCGCTGGAGCTGCGGATCAAGGACCGCCTCATCGCCCAGCAGGCCGCCGAGATCGAGGAGCTGCGCGCGCAGCTCGCCGCCGAGGGCGGGGCCGCGTCGTGACCGTCCCCGACCGCATGACGGACATGATGCTGACGCTCTCAGAGATCAGAGGGGACGTGAGGCTGATCCTCCAGCGGATGGACCAGCACGACAAACGCGCCGACGGGCACGAGGCGAAGCTCGACGCCCTCGACAAGCGGATGGACACCCTGGAGGCGTCCACGGTCACCCGGGCGCAGTTGGAGGAGAAGTCCAAGCGGACCGTCGCGATCGTCAGCGTCGTCATGACCGTCATGTCGCTGCTGGTCGGTACGGGCGTCTCCATCATCGCCATCATCGTCAGATAGGAAGCCCCGTGAAGATCGTCACCCGCAAGGAACTCGGCTGGCCCGCGACCCCCGCCGCGGCGGCGCCATGCCGGAACGGCCTGGTCATTCACTACGACGGCGCGAAGACCCCGAAGGGTGTCGCGAAGTGGGACCACGAGGCGTGCCTGGCCTACTGGCACTGGTGCAGGCGCTTCCACATGCAGACGAACGGATGGGTTGACGTCGGGTATTCCTGGGCGTGCTGTCCGCACGGGACCGTCCTGGAGGGCCGCGGGTGGGGCCAGGAGCAGGCCGCCCAGCCCGGCGGCAACACGACCTGGACGAGCGTGACGCTCATGCTCGGCGACGGCGAAGACCCCACCCCGGCGCAGATCGAAGGCGTCCGCGAGCTGCGCGCGTGGCTGCGCGGCAAGGGGCTCGGCACCGCGGTGAAGGGCCACCGCGACTTCGTCAGCACCTCGTGCCCCGGCGACCGGCTGTATCGGATGCTCGCCGACTTCAAGAAGGACCCGACCCCGGCTGCGCCGGAGAAGAAGGAGGACGCCGTGGCTGGCTCCGACATGTGGAAGTACAAGATCCCCGCCGGTCAGAACTTCGACGGCGAATGGGCCGCCGAGACGCACATGCGCTACCAGTCCGTGCAGGGCGCGGACATCAAGGAGCGGCTGGCCCGCGTCGAGGCGCAGAACACCGAGCTCCTCGCCCTGGTCAAGGAGGCGAACGAGCGACTCCAGTCCCTGCTCAAGGACCGGATGGCCGAGGCGGCGCAGAACGCCGAGATCCTCGCCCTGCTGAAGGCGAAGGACTGACGTGCCGCTCCCCGGAGACGTCTCCACCCGATCCGTCCACGGCGCGTGGATCGGCATGGACGGCAACCCGCGCAGCGGGCACGTCACCTTCACCCCGACCGCCGAGAAGCTCGTCAACATCGGCTCCTCGACCATCATCACCGGCACCGTCATCACCGCCCACCTCGACACGGACGGCGAGATCACCGCGACCCTGCCGTGCACCGATGACCCAGACCTGGGCGGCGGCCCGTTCTCCTACCTCGTCACCGTCACCCTCACCGGCGACCAGGACCCGTACGCGTTCTGGATCGACCTGCCCGAGGACGACCCCGGGACGCTGGAGCTCGCCGACGTCACCCCGATCTTGCCTGCCGAGGGCGGCGGGACCGTCGTCACGAGCGTCAACGGCAAGACGGGCGCGGTCACCCTCTCCCCCGCCGACATCGGCGCCGAGGAGGCCGGAGCGGCCACGACCGCCATGGCCGTGCACGTCGCCGCCTCCGACCCGCACCCGCAGTACCTCACCGCGGCCGAGGGCACCGCGGCCTACCTGGGCAAGGCGTCCAACCTCAGCGACCTGCCCGACGCCTCGGCCGCGCGGACCAGCCTCGGCCTGGGCAACTCCGCCACCCGCACCGTCGGGACCGGGGCGGGGACCGTCGCGGCCGGCGACGACTCCCGCATCACCGGCGCCCTCCAAAGGTCGGGCGGCACCATGACCGGACAGCTCTACATCGCAGACGTGGAGGTGTCCGGCTACCACTACGCGACAGGGACCAGCGAGTTCAACGGGCCGATCCTGATGGACCAGGGCGCGACCGCCTACGCGCCCATCACCCTGCCCGCCGACCCGACCGCCGACCTGCACGCTGCCACCAAGGCCTACGTCGACGCCGCAGGAGGCGGCGGAGGCGGCGTGCCGACCACGCGGCAGGTCAACGCCGGAACCGGCCTGACGGGCGGCGGAGCCCTGAGCGCGGACGTGACCCTGTCCGCCGACTTCGGCACCGCGGCGGGGAAGATCGCCCAGGGCAATGACAGCAGGATCACCGGGGCCGCACAGAAGGCGAGCAACCTGTCCGACCTCGCCTCGGCGGCGACGGCGCGCACCAACCTGGGGCTCGGCAGCGCAGCGACGGCCGCCATCGGCACGGCCACGGGCAACGTGGCGGCGGCCAACCCGGCACGCGCCAGCCTCTCCCGCGTCGCCGACCTGACCCTGACCACCGGCACCGTCACCGCCGTGCCCATGGCCACCAGCGTTTTCCAGATCGGCGGCACATGGTGGACCACCGGCAGCAACATCACGGTCCCCGCCGGGGCGACCGGCCTGTACCTCGTCTACGTCCGCGCGATCTTCAAAAACGCGGGCGCGAATACAGGTGAACGTGCCGTGTGGGTCAGGCGCCTGGTCGGCGGCCCGCTCGTGGACGACCCGCCGATCGCCTCCCAGCCCGCCGTGGGGCCCGGGGGTACCGTCTGGCCGGACCCGTCCGCCACCAGCGTCGCGCTTCTCACCGCAGGCGAGACCTACTACGTGTCAGTGCGCCACGGGCTGGGCGCCGACCTCGTCCTGTACGGCGCAGAGGTGTCCTTCACCCGCGTCCCCGGCACCTGACCCGTCATACCGGGCCCGCGCCCTCATCAACCACCCGTCAACGTCGCTGGCCTGTGGAAACACCGCTACTTCCAGCCCTACTCGAAGCGTCGTGCAAGCAAGTCCCGCCACCCTCGCCGAGATCGCCCTCATCCGCGCGACCCTCGACCAGCTCTCCCGTCCCCACCCGCAGCCCCGGCCACCCTGGTCCGGGGCTCTCCCGTCTCTGGAGGCATCATGTCCCAGTCCGCCCCCGTCGAAGCCAAGGTGAAGGCCAGCGCGACCGCCGCCGGCGTCGCGTCCTTCGCCGTCGGCTGGCTCATCCTCGAAGCGCCGATGTTCGCGCCGCTCGCCGAACCTCTCCAGGCCGTCATCGTCGCCGGGATCACCGGCGCCTCGACTTGGCTCGCGGGATGGATGGCCAAGCACACGCCTCGATAGCCCAGGATCCGGCTTCGGCCGCTTCCTCAAGGCCGCAGCCGAACGCCCTGTCCTCTTAAGAGAACAAGGCGTTCGGCTTGTTAATCGCCCCTTCACCGATACTTCGGCCACCGAATGGGTATGCTTCTTGGCGAGGGCTGGGAAGGCGAAAGGTCTTACTCGGCACTCCCCGCCCCCGGTAGTAGACCGGGGGCCTCTTTCATCTCTACCGGGACCAGCGGTTCACGATCCCGGACGGTCCTCCCGAGTACATGTTCACAGCCCCGTTGCGAGCAGAGCCCAACTCCTCCCACATGTCGACGGGGCAAACCACGCCGGGCGCGTTCTCTCCCGGAGGGATCATGTGGCGGAAAGCGGCGAACGCCACCATGTCGGCGAGCTGGATGAAGAGGCAGTCTTTCGAGTCGCAAGGTATCGGATCTTCGACCAGGCGCTTCATCGCTACGTCGAGGGTGTGCCCACTCCTGCTGCCTGCGGTGAGGTGGGTGCGAGCGTAGCGAGCCCACTGCCGCACTGCTTGGGCTTCGCCGTCATCGTGGCGGATCTCGAACACTGATTGCTCGTAGTGGCTCTTGCGCTCCAGTCTCTGGAGGAGAGTCTCCCAGGCAAGATCGAAGACGTCTCTTCCCATGAGGTTGCGCCGGCGTTTGTCGATGAAGATCGCGAAGGCGCTCATGTTCATCTCGGCCGCCATCCGAAGATGCGCCCGGTAGATGACGTACCTTTCCTTCGGTGCGAGGCCAAGATCTCGAAGCGCTCCGCTTCCGCGGAGGAGGTAGTTGGCCTTCAGTTCGGCGTCTATCGGGATCCCGTACTTCTGCTTCAAGCGGCGGCGGAAGTCCAGGAACGCCTCGTTCGCCTCAGGCCAGTCGTTCGCGTTGAGCGTGATGCAGCCCAACGTGTAGCTGAGTGTCCCACCATTGGCGATTTCGCCCGTATTGCCCGATTCATCAATGTATGCGATGAACACGACACCTCTTCCCGCCCTTGCTCAGACGAGGACGGCTCGGCGCCACACCCCCGGGAGCGATGCCGACCCCCGGGCGTCAATCCATCCACACGGAGGGCGCGGAGGGCTGTAGACTGGCGCTTGTCTTGCCTTCCCTGCTGCCAAGGCTGTTTGTAAGCAGGGAACGGACCCAAAGCCTCGGCACCCACCAGACGCCGAGGCTTTTCCGTTCGATGACCATTCTGGCACACCATCGAGACTCTTTGGTCAAGGCGCGCATGCGATAGGCCGACATATGCCAGTTTCTCCCTATCGAAAACTTTTTCGATGCTCTGACCTGGGGTTTTGCCAAAACAAGATCGACTTATCGAGCCTACCAATCAGTAACTTTGGCTATGGTGTATTTGCGATATGCCAAATAAGCACGCAATCCGTTATATGTGACACCCGGTGGCGTCGCGATGTAATGTCCGAACCCGATTTCACTGATGACATGCATGGTGAACCGATCGCACCCGGCAGCCTGACCGCATGGACGATGCAGATGTCCACCTCCTCATCGAACGGGCCCACCCTCCTCCGGGAGCGCGGGCCCGTTTCGTCGCGCTCGGGGTCAGGCGAAGACGAGGCGTTCTAGCCAGGTCCCGTGCTGCTTGACGAACTCCTCGTGCGCCTCGGTGACCCCGTAGGCACGAGCGAGAAGCTGATCGAGGTCGTCGGCCGCCATCGCGTAGCAGCGGGCACGCGCCATATACAGGGCGTACTCCGGATCGAGGGCTTGGCCTTCCTCAGTGTGGTCCACGACTGCCCGGTAGTTCGCCGCGACGGCTTGGGCCACCAGCTCGTCACGCTGGGCGCGGATCAGCAGGACCAGCCGCAGCCCCAGGGTCGGATCCGAGGCGTCAGGGAGGGGGAACGCCGGACGCTGTAGGGACCAGGCGAGCTGCTCGGCCATCGCCCGAAGCCTCTCGGGGGCTTCGCTGGTCTGCCTCTCCTGCTGGTCCCACAGGTCCAGCTCCCCCATG
>JAFACJ010000740.1 GCA_023425615.1 Actinomycetes bacterium | reverse complement strand
CTCGTGGGGTGATGCGGTGGGCTTAGCGTTCGGCTTCTGGGAGCAGGTGGGAAAGCCCGTTGAGTATCTCCCCGAGTCGCCCGGCGGAGAACTCTCGTGGGGTGGGAAGGCAAGGGTTGGGATGATGGCGGGGATGGCTGGTTCTTCGTCTCTTTCGTCGTCCGTGCAGGCTGCGCGGGTGCGGCTTGGTGGGTTGCTGCGAGGGATGAGGGCGGAAGCGGGTTTGACGGGGCGGGAGTTCGCGCGGCGGGCGGGGTGGGCGGACGCGACGAACGTGTCGAAGGTGGAGAAGGGGCAGCGGGCGATCACGGCGGAGCACATTCGGTTGTGGTGTCGGTTGTGCGGGGCTTCTGATCGGCGGCGGGATGAGTTGCTGGCTGAGCAGGAGTCGGTCGCTCGTATGTGGGTGTCGATGCGGGAGCTCGGACGGCAGGTGGGGTTGAACGCGACGCAGCGGATGACCATCGGGGACATGTTCGCCGAGGTCATTGCGGTGTGGACCTATCAGACGAAGGTCATTCCCGGGCTGCTGCAAACGCCGGGGTACATGACCGGGGTGCTGCAGGGCGTGCGGCGGGAGCGGCGGGTGGAGCCGGACGACGTCGCGGACGCGGTCGCCGAGCGGCTTTCGCGGCAGCGATGGCTCCGGGTACCGGGGAAACGGTTCGAGTTCATGCTGGAAGAGACGGTCCTGCGGTATCGGCCGTACGGGGACACAGTGCACCGGGAGCAGCTTCTCCATCTGGCGGAGGTGGCCCGGCTGCCTGCGGTCACGTTGTGGGTCGTGCCGATGGACGCCGATCGGAGGGGCATCCGGCCGAGGGAGTCGTTCGACATCAATACCTTCCCGCATCGGCGGGAGGTGATGGTGGAGTTGCTGTCCGGGCTGCTCACGTTGAACCACTCAGGAGACCTGGAGATGTACCAGACGGCATGGGAGGAACTGAAAACGCTCGCGGTCCGCGGTGCGGCAGCGAGGGCCTTGATCGGGGAAGCGCTGAAACGGCTTGACCCTGAAGGTAGCGGCGGGTGAGGGTTTCAGCACAGATCCGCTGCTCCAAGGGAGGCCGTGCGTGGTGCATTTTGTTGGGCAGGATCCAGAGTCTCACACCCAGGAGTGCCCGGCGGTGTGGGCGGCGCCGGGTGGCTTGTACGTCCGAGGGAAGACGGTCACCGATTCTGCACTGGTCGAGCGGTTCGCACAGGACGTCGCCAAGGGGGAGGACGAGACCGACGTCTGGGTTCCGGACCGACTGTTCCCCGCGATCCGCGAGGCGATCAACGGGACCTATGACGAGGGGCAGCACGGGCACGGGCAGCCGACATTCGAGTACCTGGTGGAGAACACCAGGCACTCGATCATTCGGCTGGAGATGAGGGACGCCTACGAGGCCGAGCCGGCCTTCCTGCACTGGAAGGAGACCGGCGTGGACACCTTCGAATGGGGTGCCTGGCCGGACCTCGTCCGCTCGACCGTCGCCCGCGGGGTGCGATGGCGGCGGCTCCGCGTCATCAGCGAGCCCGTCTCGGACTACATAAGGTGGGAGCACTTCGGCACCCATACCGCCGTCGAAGCCGGAGAGGACATCCGGTGGCTGCCCCGCACCAAGGCCGCCGACCTGCTCTTGCCCGGCGCCGACTGCTGGGTGTTCGACCACCGCATCATCCGCTGGAATTTCCAGCGCGGTGACGACTCCAACCCCCGCGTCTACACCTACAGCTCCGATCCGCGCATCGCACGCGACATCGGCGGAGCCTTCGAGCTGGCCTGGGACCGGGGCATCCCACACGCCGACTACAAGCCGCAGTAACCGCAGGTCGGCACGGCTGCCAACCTCTGCCAACTTCCTGGCCGTCCGCTGAGCCGGGGTGCGAGAGTTCACCCAGCACCCCGCATCACCCGCTCCCGCATGGAGCCGGTGACAGGCTTCCGAGGACGACCATGACCGAAACGAACGAAGCCGTCGACCACCTGGAGCGAAATCCGCTACGTCCTGCACATGCCTGCCCCAGCGAAGCGGGAAGGGCAGGCGTCGTGTCCCTGGATGATCTGTCCGGTGCACGCGTGCTCGTCACCGGTGCCGGAGGGCTGATCGGGTCACGTTTGGCGGCGCGGCTTCGGCGGGTCGGCGCGTGCCCGGTGTCGGTGTGCAAGTTCGATGCCTATCCGATCGCGGTCTACCTCGATCATTTCGGGATCTCGACCAACGACCACGACTTCCACGTGGGGGACGTCGCGGAGCCGGGGCTTGTCCGGCGGGTGATGCGGGGCTGTGACTACGTGATCCATGCCGCCGCGCTGGCGGACGTGGCCGCGTGCACGAGACGGCCGTTGGACGCGATCGAGGCGAACATCGTCGGCACCCAGCGGGTTCTGGAGGCCGCTACCGCGACCGAGACCGTGCGGCGGGTTGTGTTCGTGTCCTCGGCCAGCGTCTACGGGAACCATGCCGCCCTGTCGGGCGAGTTCGCTGAGGAGGCCGCGCTCGCGCCGTTGTCGGTGTACGGCTCCAGCAAGGCATGGGGAGAATTCCAGACTGCTGCAGTACTCGGAGAAGCAGGAATCTCGTACGCGATCGTCCGCTACTTCTCCGTTTATGGGGAACCGCAGACGGTTAAAGAGAACTCCCACTCCTGGGTCGTGGCTTGGTTCTGCATGCGTGCCGCCCTCGGGCTGCCGCTTCAACTCAACGGAGGCGGTCACCAGATCCGTGACTTCGTCCACGTCGATGACATCGCGTCCGGCACCTTGCGGGCCGTGACCGCGCCAGCCGCCCACAACCAGATGATCAACATCGGCAGCGGGCACGGAACCACGATCCGCGAAATCGCCGACCTCGTCCGCCTCCACTATCCGACTGCCACGTTCACCGAGACACCGCTCCCGCCCGGTGACCCGCTCGGCGGATTCGCCTCGACGCGACGCATGACTGACCTTCTGGAATGGCGGCCTGAGGTCACCGTCTTCGAGGGGGTGGCGCGCTACGCCGCGTGGCTCAAGGCCACTCCGGCAGCCATCCCGGCCTGGTTGAGAGAGCCCGTCCCGCCCCGCCGGCCCTGACGCCGACACAGGAGGTCGCCCGTGCGCATCAGACCCCCAGAGCCCCTCCATGAGCTGGCACGATCAGGACAGCTTCCCGCACACCAAGCAATGGATCGGCCCACTCTTGAGTGGATTAAAGAACACGAGCCCTTCAACGCTGCTGCGGCGTCCCTCCTCGCTGCACCACCGGTTCTGCTCATACCGGACGAAGCGTGGTTCATTACGCCCCGCCAGGCGGATGGCAACCACGGGACCTTGCATGGAGCCCGCGTGTGCCTGCTCGCAGGGCTCCTGGCGGACCGGTACGGCATGGGCAAGGTGAAGACGGCGGCGCTCATGCTCGCCGCCGCCGTTCACGACTGCCGTCGTCTCAACGATCAAGCTGATCCGGGCCACGGAAGCCGAGCGGCATCGTGGATGCTCCACCACCACAAGACGCTGACCGGTAGGTTCGGCAGGGTCCTGTCCATGGTCGACATCCGTGCCGCGAGCGCAGCGGTCAGACTTCACGAGACCGACTACGAGGCCTTCTCCGCAGGACAGCTACGGGCGTACCGGTCGGCTGAACAGCTCACGGATCTGCTGAAAGCCGCCGACTGCCTGGATCGGTACCGGCTGCCCAGCCGCAGATGGTGGCCTGACACCTCACGGCTTCGCGTCGACGTTCCGGGATGGATGCACAGGGCGGCGTTCGACCTCGTGGTGTCCAGTGAGCAGGCGCGTCTGGACGGAGCTATGGCTGCCGAAGCGATCCGACAGGCCTGCCGATCCACCTTCGCCACGTAGGAGGCAGCGTGGAAATCTGGGAAAACGCTCATACCGACTACGGTCCCGGTGCTGGACGTCCGGCAGTACCGGAGGGATTTGCGGATGGCGACGCGCGGTGGAGGAAACGGCTGGAGGAGGCGCCGAACGGATGGATGCTGCGCGCCGGTTCGCTGCTGGAGAGCCTGGGCAGCGGCGCCCCGGTCTACGTCATGCACACGACCACCTACCTGGAGGAGATCCGCAGGAGTCGCCAGCTCTATCAGGCTGCGGGGTGTCTGGTCGGTGCGCTCTATGGAGCACCTCTCACGCGTGAGGTGAACGGGCTACGGCCGCACAACCTGGGCTCCTGGCTGTTGGAGTCCAAGCCCGGAAGTCGCACGCTGGTCTTCGAGATAGTGCCGGGCCGCCCCATCCCCGCCAAGGGCGTCAATTACCTCCGTCTCGGGGCGGCGCACCTTCAGGTGTACGAGAAGTACCGGGACTTCCTGACGTTGACCGAGGATCAGGCGCTGAGGCGGGAAGCCGTGCTCCGCATCGTCCGGGTGGCTCCGTTCCTCGACCAGATGACGGAGGCGGCTCTCGGAGAATCCGCGCGCCCGGAACGGTTCCTCGACGTTCTCGCCAAAGCTGTACCCATCGTCCCATTCCTCGGCTATCTCTACTTTGAGGTCGTCGCCGAGTACCTGATGCTGTACTCGACCAGCACACAGACGAAGCAGTGCAGCGAGGCCGGGGAACTGAACAACCGGTTGTACAAGCAGCTCGCCTTCGGGGCCGTTGAGACGATGGGGGACCTGTTCGACCTGGCCCTTTTCAGACCCGGCCGTGACCGGCTTCTCGATCTGATCGCCGGCATCGAGCCGGGGCTGACCGGACAGGTCGTCGCGTACGTCTGCGAACGGCTGCCGCACGTGTTCGCCACTTCCGTACTGGACGCGCAATGCGACGCCGCGTCGGTGACGTTTGCGGGCGCGATTTACGCGACGCTCGCGCGGGATGCTCCCGGGCTGCTCGGTCAGATGCTGTTCCGTCTGATGCGGACCAGCCCCCGCTATCCGCAGCTTTTTCCGATCTTCGAGCAAGCCAAGGCGACGGGGATCTCGGCCTACTGGAACGCCGAGACGATTCCCGTTCCGTTCAACGGCGTGGTGCCCAAGGGGGAGGTCGGCGTGAACCTGGCCTGGCCGGGCCGGGCGCGGATCTGGGTCGCCGAGCCCTGTCATCGAGGGCTGCTCCATCCGATCGAGGAACTCGATCTGACCTTTGTCCCCCGGCTCGCCGATCTGCGGGAGACCGCGCTCGGCCGCGCCCGCTTTGCCTTCCCTCGTCCCGCAGATTGCTGAAGGAGAGACCATGCATG
>JAFACJ010000630.1 GCA_023425615.1 Actinomycetes bacterium | reverse complement strand
GGATACATCGGCGCCGTCGCCGCCCACCACCTCGCCGGCCTGGGCGTGGAGGTGACTGTGGTCGACGGGCTGATCTACCAACGCGCCGACGATCCGGGCCGCCTCCTCCCGCCCTCCTGCCGGTTCGTCCACGCCGACGTCCGCGATCCCGACGCGCTCGGTAAGGCGCTCACCGGGGCGGACGCGGTGGTCCACATGGGCGGGCTCGTCGGAGAACCGGCCTGTGCCGTGGACGAGCGCCTGTCAGTCGAACTGAACTTCGGCTCACCCGTCCTGGCCGCAGCGGCGGCCCGCGCCTGCGGGGTTCCCCATTACGTGCTCTTCTCCTCATGCAGCGTTTACGGGCGGCACGAGGGAACCGTCACCGAGGACACCGAGCCCAACCCGCTCGGCGTCTACGCCCGCACCAAGGTCCTCGCCGAGCGGCACGTCGCTGACGTCCTGCGCGATCAGGCGGACGTGACCACGCTGCGGCTGGCGACCGTCCACGGTAGATCCCTGAGACAGCGCCTGGATTCGGTCGTCAACCGCATGACCGCTCAGGCGGCCGCGACGGGCCGCGTTCCACTCAACGGCGGTTCCCAGCGCCGCCCGCTCGTCCATGTGGCGGACGTGGCCGCCGTCCTGACCGTGGCTCTGGAACGCCCGGCAGGCCATCGGACGCTGAACGTCGGGGCGGACCGGGAGAACCACACCATCAGACAGGTCGCCGAGACCATCGCCGAACTCGTGCCCGGGGCCACCATCGACGCCGGACCCGAGCGTGACGAGGCCGACGCCCGCGACTACCGCACGAGCTTCGCCCGGCTCACGGCCTTCGCACCCGGCACCTGCACGATCCCCCTTGCGACAGGCGTGTCCGAGATCGCCGAGGCCGTGATCACCGGGCAGGTCACTGATCCCGATCACGCCGAGTACGACAACTTCAAGGGCCTTAAGCTCTGCCACTCTGCCGGGCGTCTGTGCATGCTGAAGTCTCCCGAGCTGAACCGGTTGCACGCCGTCTATACGCACGCGATCAAGGGCGGCGACCGTGACCGCTGATACTCCACCGCTTGTGGAGATTCCGTGGAATCGGCCATCGCTGGGTGAGGAGGAGATCGCCGAGGTGGTCGATACCCTTAGGTCCGGGTGGCTGACCCACGGTCCCAAGGCCGCCGCCTTCGAGGACGCCGCCCACGCCCTATGCGCCCGGAGGGACGGCCTGCGGGCGGGAAGTGTCGGGGATCTCAGCACCTTCAGCTTCTACGCCAACAAGGTCGTCACCACTGGCGAAGGCGGAATGCTCGTCGGCCGAGGAGACCTCGTCCGCAAGGCCCGGCTGCTGGGACGGCACGGCATCGACTCCTCCGTCTGGCAACGGCACGCCGAACGCCGCACGGCTGATTACGAGGTCACAGTGCCGGGTCTCAAGTACGTGATGGCCGACCTCGCCGCAGCCGTCGGCCTTCGGCAATGGCGCAGACTTCCCGACTTCACCGCCCGCCGTGCCGCGATCGCCGGCGCCTACAGCCAGGCACTCTCCACCCTGCCGGGCTTGTCGACCCCGAACGTTCTACCGGGCACCGAGCCGGGATGGTTCCTCTACTCGATCTTCGTTGACCCCGTCCACGCACCGCTGAGCCGAGACGAGGTCGCCCACCGGCTCCACACCGATCATCGGATCGCCACGAGCAGGCACTTCCGGCCCGTCCACACCCTGCGGGCGTTCGCAGACGACGACAGCCCGCACCTCCCGATCACCGAGGCCATCGCGGCCAGGCAGTTGTCCCTGCCGTGCTACCCGGCCATGACCGCCGATCACGTTCACCGGGTCATCGACGCCCTTCACATGATCTGGAAAAGCTGAAAGCCGCCCTGTGCGGCGAAGGTTAAGCTGACTCGTCCAGAAGGCGACATTCCGGCGGCTGCCGGATGGCCGCCGAGATGGATGATCTCCACCCTGCGAACGACCAGAGGCGACCCGTGAGCGAGAACACCACCAAGCCGAGCGTCGGTGCGGTCGTTCTGACGATGAACGACCGGCCCGAGGAATTCCCCGTCGCCATGCGCTCGCTTCTCGCCCAGGAGGGCATCGAGCTGGACGTGGTCGTCGTGGGCAACGGATGCGCTCCCGCCCTCGTCCCGGACGGCGTCCGCACCGTCGAACTCGCAGAGAACGCCGGCATCCCCGAGGGCCGGAACATCGGAGCCGCCAACATCAGGGGCGACTACCTGTTCTTCTTCGACAACGACGCCGTCCTGCCCGCCACGGACACCCTGGCCCGCCTCGTCGCCCACCTCGCCGCCGACCCGTGCCGCGCCTACGCCCAACCCCGCATCAGCGACCCCGACTCGGGCGCCACCCTCCGGCGTTGGGTTCCCCGCTTGCGCGCCTCGGACCCCGACCGGGGAGGGATCGTGACCGTCATGGCCGAGGGCGTCGTCATGATCCGACGTGACGCCTTCGAGGAGGTCGGCGGCTGGCCCGGTGACTTCTTTCTCTTCCACGAGGGCGTCGACCTGGCCTGGCGCCTGTGGAACCGCGGCTACACCGGCCTCTACGCCCCCGAGATCATCGTTCACCACCCCGCCACGAACCCCGCCCGTCACGCCGTCTTCTACCGGCTCAACGCCCGCAACCGCGTCTGGCTGGCCCGCCGCAACCTCCCTGCCGTCCTCATCCCTCTCAACCTCGCCACCTGGACCCTCCTCACCCTCCTCCGCTTCCGCACCCGGGACGCCTTGCGCGCCTCCCTCTCCGGCTTCATGGAGGGACTCAAGGCCAGCCCGGGCACGAGAGCCCCGATGCGCTGGTCCACCGTCGGCAAGCTCACCCAAGCCGGTCGCCCGCCCATCTTCTAACCGATGCGCCGTCCACCTGCCGTCTCGCTCAACCCGTGAACGACCACAGAGACCGACCGGGTATGCAGCGACCGCCAGGACCTGTATCGCTCGGGCACGTCCCGCCAGGCCACACGGAAGCGGAACTCGAACACGATCCCGTTCGGCAGGCCCGGGGGCGTTCCCATCGTCCGCCTGGGCAGCAGCGGCTCCAGCGCCTGCCACTCGGCATCGGTCGACTCATGACGACGAACCATGCCCCACCTTGACGACACGGCCTAGATCGTTGATGTGAATTTGGATGATGGTCTGCGGGCATGACGAAGGGCGTCCAGGATCGGTTTGTGAAGACTGAACTGGACGCCCTTCTGACCGCACTCTATGTCCATCTGGATGATCATGTGCTGCGTTCGCGGGAACGTCCGCGGCGTGGGCGCCGTCCGGTGTTGCCCCCGGCCGAGGTGGTGGTCGTGGCGGTGGCGCAGGTACTGCTGCGGTGCGACACCGAGCGGTACTGGTTGCGGACGGCCGCGGGCAGGATCGGGCACCTGTTCCCGCGGCTGCCCTCCCAGTCCCAGTACAACCGGCAGTTGCGTGACATGGGCCCACAGATGTCAGCGGCGGCGTTGTGGCTGGCCCGGCACGTGCCGTCCTGGCACGAACCTTTGCGGTTGATGGACGGCACACCCATCCGCTGCGGCGCGTCACGAGTGACGGTCAACCGGTCCGGCCTGGGCGACATCGCCGGGTACGGCATGGACAAGTCCCACCACGCGTTCTACTGGGGCGCCAAGCTGATGCTGATCACCACCGCCGACGGAGCGGTGGCCGCCTACAGCCTCGCCCACCCCAAAGACCTCGACGAACGCAAACAAGCACTGCACCTGCTGCACCTCCGCCCGATTGCGCCCGGGCCGTGCCCGATCGTGTGCGACAAGGGTTTCGCCGGCGCCGGCATCGAAAAAGCCGCCGCAGACCTCGGCCACCCGCTCATCCGCCCGCCCCGCCAGGACGAACCCGCACCACACCGGCCTTTCCCCTCCTGGCTCCGCCAGCGCATCGAAGCGATCATCTGGACCCTGAAGAACCAGCTCGGCCCAGAGCGCCACAACGCCCGCACCACCGACGGCCTGTGGGCCCGCATCAGCCAGCGCATCCTCGCCCTCAACGCCGCCATCTGGCACAACTGGAACACCGACGCACCCGTGAAACGGTCACTGACCGCCTACGACCACTGACATTTCACATCAACGATCTAGCCCGCGCCTACGGCATCCAAGACGCACACGAGAAGTTCCTAGACCAACACGGCACCTGGCTCGCCCGCCTCATCTTCTCCTAACCCCACCCACCCGAAAACGCACAAGTCCGCACCGGATCAAGGTGCAGCTCATAAGGCCCGAAACAGTCCGCCGCCAGAGTCGCGACAGGTGCACCGCACGGGCACGCCAGGTTGAGCCCCTCGTTCCCCGCCGGTCCGCAGCATCCGCTGCTGTTCTTCCACCCCGGCAGGACCCGAAGCCCAGGAGCGTCCTCGGGGTGCACCACCACCGTGTCCCGAACACCGGCCGAGATGACGAAGTCACCGTCACGGCAGACCACGGGCCCACGGGACTGTGCCGGTTTCGGGTCCTCCTGATCGTCCTGCACCACGTAGGGAGGCCCCCAAGGCTCGGTATCGATCGCGTAGCACCCTCTCGGAACAGTGGAAGGCGCCCGCCGTGTCTCCGGGTCCCGTTCCTGTTCGTCCGGGACATCGGGAACCGAGGGGAGTCCGACCAATTCCGGGGTGACCGCGGTACCGCACCGGGAGCAGAGGAAGACGGTCATCTCCGCATTGTCATACAGCGCGGGGAGCCAACCGATATCCGAAGCGGACCACTGAACGCCGAGACAACGCGGGGTTGCCGTCGATAAGTCCCCGGCGCAGGCTCGAAGGAGGCGACCGAGGGGAGTCCCTGAGCGGTGAACCGGCCCATGAGTCTGCGCGGCAACAGGGATTTCGTCCTCCTCTGGACCGGTCAGGCCGTCTCCGAGTTGGGTGCGCGGATGACCGCGGTGGCCTTCCCCCTCCTGGTCATCGCGATGACGGGATCGCCTGCCAAGGCGGGTCTGGCCGGGTTCTGCGCGACGCTGCCGTACGTCCTGCTCTACCTGCCCGCCGGAGTGCTGCTGGACCAGTGGGACCGCAAGAAGGTGATGCTCGTCTGCGAGGCGGGCAGGTTCCTCACCCTGGGCAGCATCCCGGTCGCCATGTGGCTGGGCCGTTTGACGTTCGCGCATCTGCTGGTCGCCTCGACGGCCGCGGGGACGTTCTTCGTCTTCTTCAGCGTGGCCGACAAGAGCATCGTGCCGTCACTCGTCGTCGCCGATCAGTTGCCGGTGGCGTTGGCACGTCTGGAGGCCAGGTCCCGGGCCGCTTCCCTGTCCGGGCCTCTGCTCGGCGGTCTGCTGTTCGGGGTCTCCCGCACGCTGCCTTTCACCGTCGACGCCCTGTCCTACGCGGTGTCGTTCGCGGCCACCTGCTTCATTCGGGCTGACTTGTCGGTGAAGCGGGACCGGCCGCCGGCGGGCATGGCCGCGGAGATGCGGGATGGTATCGCCTGGCTGGTGCGTGAGCCTTTCGTGCGGCTGTCGGTCGGGCTCATGGGGGCCATCAATCTCGTGTTCGAGGCGCTCAAGCTGGCCCTCGTCGTGCTGGCGGCCGGGGACGGCCACTCGAACGCCATGGCCGGTGTGGTCCTGGGCTGCTACGGAGCGGGCGGGCTGGCCGGAGCGCTGGCGGCGTCGCGGCTCGTCCTCGATGTCCCGCCCGGACGTCTCGCGGCCGTCACGACCTGGGTGTGGGCGGTGCTGATGCTCCCGCTGGCGCTGGCTCCGCCGGTCCCCGTCCTGTGCCCGCTGGCGGTGGCGATCGCCTTCGCGGGGCCGCTGTGGAACGTCGTGGTCGTCGGGTACCAGTACCGGCTCATCCCCGACCACCTCCTGGCCCGGGTCAAGAGCGCGGTCCTCATGGTCAGCTGGGGGACCATCCCCCTGGGCTCCCTCCTGGGCGGGTACCTCCTCGACCGGACCGGCATCCCGGCCACCGCCATCTGCCTCGCCGCCCTCATGGCCGCGATCGCGGCCGTCACCACCGTGAGCCCGGCGATCCGCGTCCCCTCCGGTGGCGGGGGCGTGCGGACGGTCAGACGCAGTGGGGCTTGAAC
>JAFACJ010000568.1 GCA_023425615.1 Actinomycetes bacterium | reverse complement strand
GTCCACCCCCACGCCCGGCGGCGCCTACGTGGTCAGCGCCTTGGAGGACAGGTCAGCGGTTGGCGGCCCGGGGTGCGGGGACCTTCTGCGTGACCTGGTGCGGCTTCCCGGTGACGTCCGGCCGCACGTCGAAGTCGAACATCGCGGTGGGGAGGTACACCGTCGAGCACGAGTTCGGGATGTCCACCACGCCGGAGAGACGGCCCTCGATCGGCGCCGCACCGAGCAGCAGGTAGGCCTGCTCGGGGCTGTAGCCGAACTTCACGAGGTAGTCGATCGCGTGGAGGCAGGCGCGCTGGTAGGACAGGTGCGAGTCGAGGTACCGCTGCTCGCCGTCGAGGGTCACCGAGGTGCCCGAGAAGGCCAGCCACTCGCTGTAGACCGGTCCGGTGATGCCGGGCTGGAAGATCGCGTTCTCCGTGACGCCGTAGATCTCCATGCCGTTCTTGATCACGTCGACACGGATGTCCATGTAGCCACCCATCTCGATGGCGCCACAGAACGTGATCTCACCGTCGCCCTGCGAGAAGTGGAGGTCACCGAACGACAGGTTCGCACCGTCGACGAACACCGGGTAGAACACCCGCGTACCCGCGGTGAAGTTCTTGATGTCCTGGTTGCCACCGTTCTCGCGGGGAGGAGCCGTACGAGCACCCTCGGCCGCGACGCGGTCGAACTCGGCACCCGTGAGCGAACCGAGCACGGCACCGTAGGCCTGCGGCGGGAGCGCGAGGCCGGGGACGCGGTCGGGGTCGGTCGCGATGAGCGCGGCCTCGCGAGCGTTCCACTTGCCCAGCAGCTCCTTGGAGGGAGCGGTGCCCATGAGGCCCGGGTGGACCATCGAGGCGAAGCGCACCTCGGGGACGTGACGCGACGTCGCGTAGCCGCCCTCGAAGTCCCAGACCGCCTTGTAGGCGTCGGGGAACATGTCGGTGAGGAAGCCGCCACCGTTGTTCTTCGCGAAGATGCCGGTGTAGCCCCAGCCCTGGCCGGCGAGGGGGCCCTCCTCCTGCGGGATCGGGCCGACGTCGAGGATGTCGACGATCAGCAGGTCACCGGGCTTGGCGCCCTCGACACGGAACGGGCCGGAGAGCTTGTGGACCGTGTGCAGCGGCGCGGTGAGGATGTCCTCGGCCGAGTCGTCGTTCTTCATGTGCCCGTCGAACCACTCGCGCACGTCGGCGCGGAAGGACTCGCCAGGCTTGACGGAGGCGATCGGCGGGATGTCCGGGTGCCAGCGGTTGTGACCGACGATGTCGTGGTCGGCGAAGGCCTTGCCGGAGTCCAGGGGGAACAGGTTCTTGGGCATTACTCTACCGTTTCTCTCGTCTTCATTGACTCGACAGTTCTGGGGTTATGCGAGCGAGCTAACGCACCACCTCCCCACCGGCCGCCACCGTCTTGGGCCGCTTGGCCCACAGCAGGAGCGCGCCGATGACGAACACCACGGCCTCGGCCACGGCGAGCGCGACGATCGAGGCCTCCTGCCACACACCGATGAGCAGGAAGAACGCGGGGATGGCGCCGGTGATCCAGCCCTGGAGGGCCGCGATACCGCCGGTGAACCAGCCGAGCCGGTCCATTCCACGGCCCATCAGCAGGTAGAAGAGGAACCAGAGGAAGGCCCACTGGAGCCAGATGACGCCGAAGGCGTAGTCACCGAACTTCACCGCGTTGACGACCGCGTAGCCCACGGCGACCACGGCGACGAAGAGCGAGTAGTACCCGAGTCCCGTCGCGTCGAAGCCCCACGTGTTGTTCAGCGCCACGAACAGGTACGTGAACCCGAACAGGTACAGGCCGCCGGCGGAGAAGATCTGGTCCATGTCGCCGTTGGCGGTGAAGATCAGGTACGTCGGGGTGACGATCTGCAGCCCACCGACGAACCAGTTGAGGGGCGTGGCACCCTTGCCGCGCACGATCCCCATGAGGCTCAAGCCGTTGATGAACAGGATCGCCCCGACGTACAGGAGCCCTACGTTGCTCATCGTTCGTTCCCTTCGTGACGTGCACCGGGCGTGAGGCCCGGTGCGCTCAGGCGCGCGGCAGCTTTGCCGCGAGCGGGTTGTGCGTCACCTTCTGTCGACGACGGGGCTGGCCCGGGAGCGCGTTGACCACCTGGGGGCGGTCGCTGGTGGCCGTGGTGGCGTCGATCAGCCGGCGTGCCGTGGAGTCGCCGAGGTTGAGCATCGGGGCGGCCATCGCGCGTCGCGCCATCGACCCGCACGAGGGGCAGGGTGTGGAATCGCGCACCTCGCTCATCCGGAAAATACGGTCGAACCGACCGTGGTCGGTGCAGGAATAGACGTACGTCGGCATGCGACAAGCCCCTTCTCGATTGCGGAACCTTCATTGGCTTCCGACTTCAAGACCGTGGCCTGATCCTGCGCCGGATCCGGCGCCGAAACCATGGACGGGAACACCCATCTTGGGTTTCGGCAGAGCACGAAGAAATCGCCCGAAGCACCGCACCCGGGGCCCGGGAAGAGGGCCGTAGGTCCCTCGTCGGACCTCTCGCGCGGTGCAGGTCGGCCGTCGCGGGCCATGGCGGCCGGAGCCCCGTCCGGCACGGCGAAGGCCCCGTCCGAGATCGGACGGGGCCTTCGTGACGAGCCGTCGGGCTCCAGCGCCGAGGGTCGGCGCACCGGCAGGGTCAGTGGTACCTGCTCAGCCTCGGCTGGTAGCTCGAGGAGAACAGGACCAGGGTGGAGTGCTGCGCGTCCTCGAGGACACCCGAGTACCCCGCGTCCTGCGCGGTCTCGTGCAGCACGCGCCGCGCACCGCTCTCGCGGTCCACCAGCTCGACCTTGTCGACCCACCACATCGAGACCTCGCTGGTGCGCTCGCTGCCGTGGAGGACCACCAGGCACCGCGTGCCGCCGGCGACCTCGTCGGCGGGCGCCCAGGTGACCGTGACCTCGGGGCCGAAGCCCTCGGCCCACGCGGCACCCGGCGGCAGCCGGTCCGGACCGCCGTCCTCCCCCGGCTCGACACCGAGCACCTCGTGGGCGACCCAGCGCCCCACCGCGGTGCGGTCGGGCTCCGCGGCCATGACGTTCCCGAGGCGCTTGTCGATCTCGTTGCGCTCCCGGAGCAGCGTCGCGAGCTTCCGCGCCATCTCCAGCCTCACCAGGTCCTCACCTTCGTCGTCGTGCCTCTCACGGGTCGATCAGGCCGTTGCGGATCGCGAAGCGGGTCAGTCCCACGCGGTCCTTCAGTCGCAGCTTCTCGAGCACGTTGGCCCGGTGCCGGTCCACCGTCTTGGGGCTGATCGCGAGCATCTTGGCGATCTCCGCCCCCGAGAAGCCCTCCGCGATGAGCTTGACGACCTGCTCCTCACGCGGGCTCAGGAGGTCACGGCAGCACAGCTCGTTGTTGCGCGAGCGCAGGTGCTCGAGGTCCTGGGCGGTCAGGCAGCCCTGGTCGGGGAGCACGAACCCGTCACCGTTGAGGGCGTGCCGGCACGAGCGCAGGAAGTCCGCCGCGCTGGTGGACTTGTGGAGGTACCCCGAGGCGCCGAGCCTGATCGCCTCGGAGACGAAGCGTTCGCTCGTGGCGGCGGAGAGGAAGAGCAACCGGGAGCTGCAGTTGCGGTGCCGCAGCTCTGCGGCGACCTGGAGCCCGGTCATCTTCGGCATGACCATGTCGAGGATGACGAGGTCGGGAGCGGTGTCGAGCACCATGCGCAGCGCAGCGCGGCCGTCGCCGGCCTCGGCCACGACGGTCATGTCCGCGGTCTCGTTGATGAGTGACTTCACGCCCTGGCGCACGAGGTTGTGGTCGTCGGCCAGCACGACCCTGTAGTGGCCGCACGTGTCGCGCTTCACCGCTGCCGCCCGTGGTCGACCATGGTCTTGACGGCCGCGGCAAGGCTGCCGTGAACCCCGCGGATCTGGGCCCCCCGGCGGCCCGTCCCGGTGTGGCGTGGATGGAGGGTCAGAGGCGTGGACGCCGACATACTCGCACGCTCCTTCGCGTCGTCGGTTGCCTCACGCTAACCCCGGGCCCGCACGCAGCCCGACGGCGGAGGGCGCTCGACGGCGCCGTGCAGAGCTCCGTCCGGCGCGAGGACACACGCCCTCGAGTGCCGGCGTAGGAC
>JAFACJ010000479.1 GCA_023425615.1 Actinomycetes bacterium | reverse complement strand
CTGCTCTGCGCTGACGGCAGCAGGGTCGTCACCAGGCTGCCCACGCCGATCGACTTGCTGGCCGGAGCGGGATCCGTCCTGGTCGAGCACCTGCATGCGGATCTGAGCCCGACCTTGCGGCTCGGCTTCGGCGATGCGGACGGCCTCGGCCCTCAGTTGCGCGGCGATCTCCCGTTCACCGTCGGCACCACGCGGTTGCGGCTGCTCCTGGGCGGTCCGGCCGCCGAGGACGATCCGCTGGCAATCGATGTGCTGCGGCCCTCCGGGGGGCGCTGGGACCTGCTGCCCCGGCTGCGGGTCAACCGCACCGGCGTGGACGCCTCCGGCCCACCCGGAAGCGACCTGATCGCGACGGACTTCGTCCGGATCGGCAGACTCGGCGCCCATGCCGGATTCGATGTCACCGTGGACCTGTCCGGGTCGGCCCCGGTGTTCGACGTGTCGCAATGGGCGGTGGGCGTCGTCCTCGGCGGGATCAGCCTCCCGGCCATGTCCGGCGGCGGCGACAGCAACCCCGTCGCCGCAGGACTGCTGGCCTCGGCCGAAGGGGAGCCGATCCAGCCGCAGTTCGATCTCGACATCGGCTGGGACGGCCGACTCCTGATCCGGGTGAGGGGTACCGACCCCGGCAAGCCGATCTGGTTCCCGGTCGACCGCGGGTTCGGACCGCTGTACATCGCCCGTGTCGGTGTCGAGACCGGCACCGACGACTTCGCGGGGGAGCGGCTCGACTTCGTCGGCCTCCTCGTGGAGGGGGCCTTGAACCTGGCGGGGCTGAGCATCTCGGCGGAAGGGCTGAGCGTCTGGGTGCCTCCCAAGTACGTGACGCGGCCGCAGCGCTGGGCCTTCGACCTGAGCGGCCTGGCCGTGTCCTACGAGGGCTCAGGCGTGTCGATCGCCGGAGGCCTCCTCAAGGAGGGCAGCGGGGCGACCACTCAGTACCTGGGCATGCTCGAGGTCAATGTGTCCGGGCGGGGGCTGAGCGCACTGGGCGGCTACACCCGGCTCGAGGACGGCGCGCCGTCGCTGTTCGCGTTCGTGGTGGTCAACACGCCCATCGGCGGACCGCCCTATCTCTTCGTGACCGGCCTGGCCGGCGGGTTCGGGTTCAATCGCCGACTCCTGGTGCCCTCCAATCCCGAACAGGTGCCGAAGTTCCCCCTGATGGCCGCCCTGTCGGGACGGCCTGCGGGCGATCCGTCCACGCCGGAGGGCGCCACCACCATGATGCAGGACATGGCCCGGTCGATACCGCGGGAGCGCGACACCGTCTGGCTCGCCGCCGGGGTCAAGTTCACCACGTTCGTGCTGCTGGAGACCAACGCGATCGTCTACGTGCAGTTCGGCAACGACTTCGAGATCGGGCTGCTCGGCCTGACCCGGGCCCGCCTGCCTTCGGCCGACACCACGCTCGCCGCCGTCGAGCTGGCCATGCTCGCCAGGTACAGCACCACGGACAATACGCTCCTCGTCCGGGCCCAGCTGACCGCCAACTCGTGGCTGTTCACCAAGGACTGCCGACTCACCGGCGGATTCGCCTTCGTGATCTGGTTCGACCGCCCACAGGCGCTGGTCACCCTCGGCGGTTACCACCCTGACCACCAGCCTCCGGGCCACTATCCGGAGGTGCCCCGCGTAGGGTTCAGGTGGGCACCGGCCAAGGGCGTGACCGTCAAAGGCGAGAGCTACTTCGCCATCACCCCAGAGGCCGCCATGGTCGGAGGACGGCTGGAGGTCCGCGCCGAGGTGGACGGTGTCGGGCACGGCGAGCTCACACTCTGGCTGGACGCCCTGGTCTGGTTCGACCCGGCTCGGTTCATGTTCGACTTCGGGGTCCGGGTCTCGGGCAAGGCCTTCGGGATCGGGTTCAACGTCGGTGCGAGCGTCCACGTGGACCTGCCCCCCGTCTACGTACTGGTCCATGTGGACGTCCTGTGGGGCTTCGACATTGAGTTCGGGCAGCGGAAGCTGCCACCGCCGCTGGATTTCCCGGCCTTCTGCGCGAAGTTCCTCGGCGCCGGCGAGGAGGTATGCGGGCTGGTCATCGCCGCTGGGCCCTCCGCCGGCCAGGCCGGGACCACCGGGTCCCGGCGGCCCGGAGCGAGCAAGGACGATCCGCTCAGGGTGCTGCCGGAGTTCGAGCTGCTCACCACCAGCAAGCTGCCGGCGGTCGGCGCGGCCTGGGCCGGGCAGCCGGTGCCCGGACCCGGGCCGGATGCCGATGGATTCCATCTGATCCCGCTCGGCCCGGGCAGTGCCCAGTACCGGCCCGTGCACCGCGTGACGGCCGTGAGGATGAGCGACGGTACGGACCTCGGGGCACAGCTGGCGGCCTCGAGCGAGCTGAACGGCGTTCCGTCGGCGCTGTACTGGGATTCCAAGCGGGGAAGTGTCCCGTCTCAGTCTGAAATGCGCGTGAACTACTCGGACATGGTCCAGTTCATCGGAGGGGTCCGGCTGCGGTCCGCGGCCGAGATCATGAACAGTCCCGGCACCTCGCCGATCAACGTCGCTGACATCATCGACGAACTTCCCGTGCTGGAGCTGCCCGAGCTTCCCGCGTTCACCCTGCGGCCCCGCGCGGCGCCGGCCGGGCCCGCGCATCCGGAACGGGCCGCGCCGACGGAGGAACCGGCCGGACCCCGGCCGAAGTGGGGGAGGACGGCGGTCTCCAGGTCCCTGGACGCAGCGGCCCCGGCGAAGGTCGGGGTGGATCGCCTCCAGTTGTGGACGGTGCCCGATTCCGGATGGAACGTGGCGGGAGAGCGGCTGCATCTGCGGCAGTTCGACGCGGTGGGCCGGCTCATCCGTGTGGACCGCCTCGAGGCCGGGGAACAGGCGGTCGAAGCCGCGACCCGGAGTGTGGCCGTGCAGCCGCTGCCGGCGACCGGTCTGTCGGGCTGGCGGCTGCACACCCTGGCCCATCCGGTGGCGCCCGCGGCCTTCGCCACGGCCACCTGCGGAGTGGCGTTCGCACAACCCGTGATCTACCCGGTCCGGCTCGCTCCGGGGGAAGGGGTCGAGATGTTCACTCTGGTGGCCGAGG
>JAFACJ010000419.1 GCA_023425615.1 Actinomycetes bacterium | reverse complement strand
TTCTGGGCTTGGGCGTCCGCTGCGGGTCGGTGGGTGCGCCCGGGATTGGGTGGTTCCGGGGCCTGGACGGTTCTGGGCTTGGGCGGTTTCGGGGCCTGGATGTCCCTGCCCGTGCGGGCGCGTCCGGTCCCCGCATGGGCGGGGACCGGATGTCTGCCGTTCGTGTGGGGCCGGGCTCGGCTTCGGGGCGCGGCCCGGTGGTCGGCCGAGGCGGTGGGGTCTGGCCTAGTGGTCGACGAGGGCGGTGGGGCCCAGGAGGACCTTGAGGTCGCCGGCGAAGGCGCCGTTGCTGAGGCTGACCTTGTAGTCGGGGAGGTTGAGGAGGACCTTGCGGCGGTTGAGGCGTTCCACGAGGAGGTGGACGGGGGTGTCGCCGCGGTGGGTGCGGAACATCTGCTTCAGTTCGGCGATGAGTTCGCTGTTGACGCGGTCCTCGCGGAGCGAGATGACGATGGGGTCGCGTTCTCCGGCCTGGGGGACGTTGGAGATGTCCAGGAACTCGATGGAGACGGCGTTGAAGCTGACGGTGGCGTCTTCGCCGTTGTCCCGCATGCGGATCTTGCCGCTGACGGAGACGACGAGGTCGGGGGCGAGGTTCTCGCCGTAGAGCTGGTAGGTCGCGGGGAAGCAGGGGACCTCGATGGAGCCGTCATGGTCCTCGATCTTGAGGATGGCCCAGACGTTGCCCTGCTTGGTGACCTTCTTGTCGACACCGGAGATGATGCCCGCGATGCGGATCTCGCCGCGCTCCCGGTCGGCGTCGCCGTTGAGGATCTGGGCGATGCCGTAGTCGCGGTTGCGTTCCAGGACCCTTTCGGCGCCGTTGAGGGGATGGTCGGAGACATAGAGGCCGAGCATCTCCCGCTCGAACGCGAGCTTGGTCTTCTTGTCCCATTCGGTGGGCGGGACGACGATGGTGAAGGCGTCGCCGCCGGAGTCGCCCTCGTCGAAGGCGCCGAACAGGGAGTCCTGCCCCATCGCCTCCTTCTTCTTGACGTCGATGACGGCGTCGATGGCCTGCTCGTGCACCTGGACGAGACCCATGCGGGTGTGCCCGAGCCCGTCGAACGCACCCGCCTTGATCAGCGACTCGATGGTCCGCTTGTTGCAGACCGGTGCGGGCACCTTGTTGAGGAAGTCGTTGAAGTCGGTGTACTTGCCCTGCTCCTGGCGGGCGTTGATGATCCCCTGGATGGGTCCCTCACCGACGTTCTGGACGGCGCCGAGACCGAACCGCACGTCGTCGCCGACGGCGGCGAACCGCAGGTTGGACTCGTTCACGCACGGCGGCAGCACCTGCACCTTCATCCGGCGGCACTCGGCCAGGTAGACGGCCATGCGGTCCTTGTTGGTGCCGACGGAGGTGAGGAGAGCCGCCATGTACTCGGCGGGATAGTTGGCCTTGAGGTAGGCGGTCCAGTAGGAGACCAGCCCGTACCCGGCGGTGTGCGACTTGTTGAAGCCGTAGGAGCTGAAGGGTTCGAGGACGTCCGAGACGGCCTTGGCCATCTCCTCGGTGTAGCCCTTGCCGACCATGCCGGAGGAGAAGGTGGCCCACTGCTTGTCCATCTCCTCCTTCTTCTTCTTGCCCATCGCGCGGCGCAGGAGGTCGGCGCCGCCGAGGGTGTAGCCGGCGAGCTGCTGGGCGATGGCCATGACCTGCTCCTGGTAGACGACCAGGTGGTAGGTGGTGCCGAGGATCGGTTCCAGGGCGTCCTTGAGGCCCGGGTGGATGGGGGTGATCTCCTGCTGGCCGGCTTTGCGCAGCGCGTAGTTGACGTGCGCGTTGGCGCCCATCGGACCCGGACGGCCCAGCGCCAGGACCGATGAGATGTCCTCGAACCGGGCCGGGGCGATGAGCTTGGTGAGGTCGCGCATCATCGTGGAGTCGAGCTGGAAGACGCCGAGGGTCTCGCCGCGGGAGAGCAGCTCGTAGGTCTTGGTGTCGTCCAGCGGCAGGGAGAGCATGTCGATGTCGAGGCCGCGGTTCTTCTTGATGTTCTCCACCGCGTCGCCCAGGACCGTCAGGTTGCGCAGCCCCAGGAAGTCCATCTTGAGGGCACCCATGGCCTCGCTGGACGGCCCGTCGAAGCCGGTGATGCGGGCTCCGTCGTCGGGGCGCTGCACGACCGGCATCACGTCGACCAGGGGCTGGGAGGAGATGATCACGCCGGCGGCGTGCACGCCCGTGGTACGGGTGAGGCCCTCCAGGCCGAGGGCGGTGTCCATCACCTTCTTGACGTCGTTGTCCTGCTCGTACAGGGCGCGCAGCTCGGTGGCCTCGGCGTACCGCTCGTGCTTGGGGTCGAACACCCCGGTGAGGGGGATCTCCTTGCCCATGACGGCGGGCGGGAACGCCTTGGTGATCTTCTCTCCGACGGCGAAGGGGTAGCCCAGCACCCGGGCGGAGTCCTTCACCGCCTGCTTGCTCTTGATCGACATGAAGGTGACGATCAGGGCGACGTTCTCCTCGCCGTACCTCTCGGTGACATAGCGGATCATGTCACCGCGCCGACGCTCGTCGAAGTCCAGGTCGACGTCGGGAGGGGAGATGCGCTCGGGGTTCAAGAACCGCTCGAACAGCAGTGAGTGCTCGATGGGGTCGAGTTCGGTGATCCGGGTGACATAGGCGACCATCGACCCTGTGGCCGAGCCTCGTCCGGGCCCGACCCAGATGCCGTTGTCGCGGGCGTAGCGGCAGATGTCGGCGACGACGAGGAAGTAGCCGGGGAAGCCCATGTTCTCGATGACGCCGAGCTCGTACTCGATCCGCTCGGTGATGTGGGCCGGGACGGGGTCGCCGTAACGCTCGCGCGCTCCGCGGTGCGACTCCTTGCGCAGCCAGCTCATCTCGGTCTCGCCCTCGGGGACCGGGAACTTGGCGTACAGGTCGCGGAAGGCGAAGACCTCCTCGTAGGACTCGACCCGCTCGGCGATCAGCAGCGTGTTGTCGCAGCCCTGGCGCCACAGCTCGTCGTGGTCGAGACCGCGCATCTCCTCCGCGGAGCGCACGTAGTAGCCCTGGCCGGAGAACCGGAACCGGTCGGGGTTGCTGATCAGGGAGTTGGTGCCCACGCACAGCAGCGCGTCGTGGGAGATGGCCTGGTCCTCGGTGACGTAGTGGGAGTCGTTGGTCACCAGCGGGGGGATCCCCAGCTCCTTGCCCAGACGCAGCAGATCGTCGCGGACACCGCGTTCGATGAGGATGCCGCCGTGGTCCATCAGCTCCAGGAAGTAGTTCTCCTTGCCGAAGATCTCCTGGTACTTGGCGGCGTGCTCCCTGGCCTTGTCGTACTGGCCGAGCCGCAGCCTGGTCTGCACCGCCCCCGACGGGCAGCCGGTGGTGGCGATGATCCCCTCGTGGTACTGGTCGAAGAGCTCGTCGTCCATCCGCGGGTACTTCTTCATCCGCCCCTCGAAGCTGGCCAGCGAGGAGATCTTGAAGAGGTTGCGCAGCCCCTGCGGGGTGTAGGCCCACATGGTCTTGTGCAGGTAGGTGCCGGTCGCCGACACGTCGCCGCCCAGCCCCGTCTGCTCGTTGAACTTCCGCTGGTGCGGCTCGCCCCAGAAGACCGGCTGCTTGTGGAAGCGGGAGGCGGGGCTGACGTACCCCTCGATTCCGATGATCGGCTTGACCCCGGAGCCCTTCGCCTTCTTGTGGAACTCATACGCCCCGTGCAGGTTCCCGTGGTCGCTCATGGCGATCGCCGGCATCCCCAGCTCGGCCGCCCGGTCGGTCAGCTTCCCGACCTTCGCGGCCCCGTCCAACATCGAATACTCGGTGTGAACATGCAGGTGAACGAACGAATCAGCCACAGGTGATCTCGACCCCTCAGGTAGCGCGTCGACCGATGCCCCAACTCTATCGAGGCGCCACAGCGGCAACCCGCTTATCCACAGGACGATGCATACCTGACGGCACGCTACCCGTGACTGGAACGCGCTGACGCACTGAACGATCCACAGGACGACGCACGCTGACGCGCACTGAACGATCCACAGGAGGACATCGGAGATCACGACCTGTCGCCGATCACCCCGGGGACGAGGAGCCGGACGCCGCACTCAGCCGGTCTCGGCCGCCGCACCGATTCCTCGCAGGATCGGCCACCGTGCGCCCGGGAGCCGTCATCGACCTCGGGTCTGATCACGGCCCCCAGGACGGCGTGCCAGCCCTGACGGTGCGCCGCCGTCGGCCCCTACCGTCAGGGTGAGGGCGAGGTGTGCAGGCAGGGATTCTTGGAGTCGCGTACGGCTCTTCTACGCGGCCCCCGCCGTTGGGGCCGCTGTGGCTGGATTTGCGTCAAGCGGTGCTGGTCGGGTCGGCCACGGTTTCTCTGCCGTTCTATGCGAGGTGCTTGAGACCGTTTGTGAGGTGGCTGAAGGCGGTGGGGGTGAGAGCGAGGGTGAGGTGGGGGTTTTTGGAGTCGCGCACGGCGATGGTGCCATGTGTGTCGGCGACTTCTACGCAGTCCCCGCCGTTGGGGCCGCTGTGGCTGGACTTGCGCCAGCGGGCGTCTGCCAGGTCGACCATCGTTCTTCCGCCGTTCTACGAATGAGGTCTATGGACTGGCCTATGGGGAGCGCCGCGTTCCTGAGCATCTCGAATGACTCGTGGAGCGTCGCCACATCTTCACGGGCGCTACTGATGATTCCACAGGCACTCGTGTCCAGATAGCCCACCTCGCTTCTGTCGGGCAGCGTTGCGAGGACGAACGAGCCACAGGCTCCAGGACGTGCTACACCGTTCGGCACCACATGCACGCTGATCCGGTCGGAGGCGGAATTGACCAAGTGCATGAGCTGGTCGTACATCACTTTGGGTTCTGCGATGCGGTGCCACAATGCGAGTTCGCTCATCAGACAGATCAGCAGAGGCGGGGGAGGCTCGTCTCGCGCCAGGATGCTCTGACGGCTCATTCTGGCGGAGACGGCCGTCTCGTTGCCGCCGAGCAGCGCACTGGCGTAGTCGGGGGTTTGGAGTCGTCCATCGATCCACAGCGGCTGGAACGACCGGAGGAGACGGCCTTCTCCTCGATGCCGGGCCAGTCGGCGAACCAGCGAGGGTAGACGCTGTCCTTGACGAGGTAGTCCCAGAGGTGGGCGAGGGTGCCACCGGTTTCGAAGGCTTCGTCGCAGCCTTCGGCGAAGTCGCGTTCGCAACGGGAGTGGCCGCGTTCCACGTCGCCGATGGTCGAGGTCGCGTAATTGATCTTCACGGCCAGTCCGGCGAGCGTCTCGCCCGCGTCGGTGCGGTATTTGCGCACCGTGGAGCCGAACAGCGCGATTCCCGACTTGCTGGGGTCGAGTGGTTTGGGGGGCCGTGCCATGCGCACCTCTCATCCTCGGGGCGTGCTCAGGGGTCGGCGCCTTTACCGAGAGCACGGCGCCGTGGTGTTCTTCGGTCGGTGCCGTCGGGATCGGCTACCGCGATTATGAACCAACGCCGGATGACGATGCCGGAAAAACGGATGGTCGGGTGGTGCGGGTTTCTACCTTCGGATCGAGGGCTATTTTTGCATATTAATTATTGATCGGCATGTATGGCCATGGACGTCACCATCGTCGCGTTCGGACTCATCACGGACGGCAGATGGGCGGGCGTCGCAGGTGTACGGCAGTGCGCCGTGGTGACCTGGCCTTCATGCCGCGCGGTGAGCTGCCACACCGGCCATGACGCCTCCTCCTCGATACGTGTCGGGGAGTGGGGTCGCCGGAGCGGAATAGTGGAATATTCCAAAAATTGCGGCGGATCGTCCAAACAGTATCGGTCGTCAGAATGTCAATGTTCAGGTCTGGACCTTATGGGTGCGCTCGCGATAACCGGCCCTTGCAATAGGTTGATAT
>JAFACJ010000362.1 GCA_023425615.1 Actinomycetes bacterium | reverse complement strand
GGGGGAAGCGGAAGGTCGCCGCCCCGTCCTCGTAGGGGAGCGGCTGGCTCAGGGTGAGGTGCACCGTCACCCGCTCTCCCGGGAGGATGTTGCCGACGCGCATGGTGAAGACGTCGGGTCGGTCCTCTTCGGCGATCGCGGCGCGCCGGCCCGAGGCGATGGCCTGGTCGTACTCCTGCCGCGCCTCGGCGCGCTCCTTCAACTGCGCGGTGACGACACGGTCGGCGGCCTCCATGCGCAGCCCGGTGACCGCCGCCCGGTCGGGCAGCGGGAACACGTAGGTGGCCTCCAGCGGGACCTCGAACGGGTTGCGGAAGCCCTGAGCCACCTCGACACGGGCGGCCAGCCCGGTGATGGAGGCGCTGACGTCGACGGTGTCGAGCGGCAGGTTTCCCTCTGAGGTGGAAAGGGCGCCGATCCCCGCTTCGGGGACCGGAGGCGGAGATGAGTCCATCGGCATGATCTGCACGGTCACGGTGACCTCCCGGGTGAGATTGCTGTGACGGCCTGCCGCGGGTACGGCGGCCTTTGCTCCAGCGGCGGTCCTCGTGCCGCAGGAGGTCGTGCTAAGCGCGCTCGGGCTCACCCTCCCTTCTGGAGGACACGCTCTCCGGCGAGGCCGACAGCCCTCGTTCGGCGATCACGTCCAGCAGGGGCGCGGCCGCGGAGTGGAGGGCTGCGAGGTCGTCATGGCTCAGCGCGGCGGTCTCCAGCAGCAGCGTCACGCCCGGCGCGAGCCGTACCCCCTGCAACGTGACGCCGACGACGGGAGGCGGATGATGCCCGGCGTGCTCCACCACGCCGGGCGGTGACCACTGGACGTCGACCCGGGGCTCCGCCGCCCAGAAACGCCGTGGGGCGGACGGCTCGGTGCCGGGCTCGGGCCGATCGGTTCCGGGCAGCGGCCCGGTGATGGCCGTCAGGATCTCGTTCGGCGCGCCCGTCAGTTCGGCCTGGATCTCGGCGAGGGTGTGCCCGTCTGCCTGCCGCCGCTTGACGGCCACCAGCTGCCGCAGGTGGCGCCCGGTGTACCGGACCGTGCGGCCCTGGCGCAGGGGCGGGTCGAGCAGGCCGAGTGTGGTGTACCAGCGGATGAGGCGTTCGTTCGGGACGTCCTGGACACGGCCGCTCACCTCGAGGTCGGCCAGCGCGTCGGCGGCGCGCGCGGCCAGTTCGGAGATCGTCCAGGTGTCCATGCTGCAATGATGACACTGTCACCATGACAGTGTCAAACACCGCGGCGCTGTCGGCCTTGAGGTGGTTTGCCGTTGCGACACCTGCGGCCCGCGCCGAAGTCCTTGAATGCGGAGGTCAGGGGCAGCACGCTGGGCGCGGGGGTGAGGCCGGTGCGGCGGAGCGAAGCGGGTGCGGCGGGTGCCTCCGCCTGGGCCAGGTACCGCGAGGTCGCGCCGCGGGCCGAACGGTGCGTCGTCTCGCTCGTGCTCGGCGCGGCCGGGGGCGTGGTGGTCGCGGGACTGCTCGACTGGCGGCTGGGGCTGGCCACGTGCGCCGCCTTGGCCGTCGTCCACTACCTGCTCGGCTACTTCACTCCGGGGACGGAGACCGACTGGCGCCGCGGCGCCCGTGCCGAGCGGCGCACGGGCCGCGACCTCTCAAGGCTCGGAAGCGGCTACGCCGTGCTGCACGACCGGGCGGTCCCCGGCCTGCCCGCCACCAATCTCGACCATCTGGTCATCGGGCTGACCGGGGTGTACGCGGTCGTCACGCGGAGGGTCCGCCGGGGCGCCCGGGTCTGGACGGACGACGAGCGGCTCTGGGTGGGCGAGCGTCCCGTGCCGGGGCTGGAGACGACGGCGGTGCTGGCCGCGGGCCTGGTCGCGGAGCTGCTCTCGGCGGAGCTCGACGGAGGGCTGGGCGGAGAGCTCGACGTCCTCCCCGTGGTCGCCGTCCAGTCGGGTCGGCCGGCGCCGGAAGGCGTCGACTACGGTGACGCCACTTTCCTCCGGGGACGGTCGATTCCAGGATTCATCACGTCGCATCCGGTCATCTTCACCAGTGCCCAGGTGGCGACGATCGCCGCGGTCGCGGAACGCCTTTTTCCACCGATGTGCTGACGCCGGATCAAAGCCATCCGTCCGGCAAGGCGGACATCCTTCGATAAGGCGGTTCATTATGCTGGCGCGGGCGTCCGGATCAATTATTGATTTACGCTGGAGGGCGACGGAGAAAAGTTTTAAGTTCCCTCTCATGGATGACATTCTCCTCGCCGAGGCGCTGCGTTCCCGGGATCCCGGCGCGCTGGCCGCCGTTTATGACGCTTATGCCGTACAGCTCTACGCCTTCTGCTGGTCGCGTCTGCTCGACCAGGAGGCGGCCCAGGTGGCGCTGCGCGACGCGTTCATCGTCGCCGAGGCGCACATCGGCCGCCTGCGCGACGCCGGGAGCCTCGCCCCCTGGCTGTATGCGATCGCCCGGCTGGAGTGCGCGCACGGTTCACGGCCCGCGGACGGGCGGCCCGACCTCGTGGTGGCCCGGCACGATCAGGACGACGTCGACCAGCGGCTGGTCGCCTGGCGGGCGCTGAGATCCCTGTCCACGCAGGCCCGTGACGCGCTGGAGCTGCGGTTGCGGCACCGCCTGTCGCTGCCGGGGCTCGCGGCGGTCCTCGAACTGCCGCACCGGCGGGTCAAGACCGTGCTGGAGGACGCCGAGGAGGACCTGCGGCTCGCCCTGTCGGCCGAGATCCTGGCCAGGCTCGGCCCGCACGGCTGCCCGGGGCGCGGCGCCGTCCTGGCCGAGCGCGTCGGGGGCGTGCTCGATCCCAGTGTCCGTGCCAAACTGCTGGCGCACGCCGGGGAATGCCACATCTGCCGCGCGCACGCCCCCACCGTGACGTTCTCACCGGCGAAGATCCTTGGATTGTCGCCTTACGCACGTCCATCCGCCTCGCTACGAGTGCGCGTGATGAACTTTTTCACCGATCCGGAATTGGTGGGTTACCGGCTTTTCATAGCCTCCCGGAGGGCCGAGTTCACCGCCGCCGGATTTCCGGTGCAGTCTCGTTGTATGACCGTGTCCGCCGGTTTCTTCGGTATGCCATTCAGAAGCCGTCCCATGAACAGAAACATGATCACCTGATTGGTGTGAGCGCGGCGAAACCCGGGGTAGGCACCTCTCGGTGAGCGAGCCGTCACGGAAAGTGCTCGCCCGGAAATGTTCGGCATGGCCGACCGCCGAACGGGAGGAGGAAGCGTGACTCAGCCATCTCGGAGCCTGGTGGTGCTCATGACCGGCGCTCTCGTCGCGGTGGGGACGCCCGTCCTGGCCGCGCCGCCGGAGCCTTCCAGTACGAAGGACCTGGCCGACAGTAGGCATACGGCCCGAGAGAAGGAACAGCAACTGGAACAGGCGACGGCCCGCCTCAAAAAGGAGAAGGCCGAGCTGACGAAGCTGGGAGAGCGCGCGGAGCGGGCGCAGAAGCGCTACAACGAGGAGGTCGCGACGCTGAAGCGGTCGCGCAAGGCCTTCGACGAGGCTCGACAACAGATGCGGATGGCCGGCGCGAAGTACGAGACCGCGCAGGCCGAAGCCGCACGAACAGCCCCTGGACGCGCCGAGGCCCCGCAGCCGGAAGCCGTGCAGGAGGAGAACGTACAAGCCGATGACGCACAGCCAGAGACCGTACACGTAGAGACGCCCCAGGCCGAGGACGCACACGCCGAGGAGGACGGTGAGGACGGGGACTCAGAGGGCGGTGAAGATTTCGAGGGGTCTGAGACGCCCGAGGGGCCCGAGACGTCCGCGGAGCCCCAGAGCGTCGATGGCGCGGAGAGCACCGAGAGGTCGGAGGTGGCGAAGGCACTCCGGACCGTCGAGGCACTGAAGTCCCTCAAGGACGTGAGGGCCAATCCCGCCGACGGCTGGAAGTCGGGTGCGGAGCAGAACCCTGAAGACGGCCTCGGAGAGCTGAAGGAGACGAAGGAGAAGGCCGAGCAGACGGGAAACGAGGCGCGGCAGGCCTACGACCGCCAGAAGGAGGCGGTCTCCTCCGCGCGGAAGGCGAAGAAGGAGGCCGACGAGGCGTACGCGTCGCAGAAGGCGACGGTATCCCGGCTCCTCGCGCTGAGGAAGCAGCTGCTCGCTCCGGCCGACGGCGTCGTCTCCCTGGCGGAGAGGCGGAGGAAGAACGCGGACCCCGCCACCGAGCCTCAGGCGGTCATCAGCAAGGGACGCAAGGGCGAACGTGCCTTCGCACGGGGTGCCGCCCGCGGTAGGCGGGTCGTCCAGGCCGCTCTCAAGTGGATCGGTACGCCCTACTCCTGGGGTGGCGGCAATGCGTCAGGCCCCTCTTTCGGCATCGGGCGCGGCGCCAGGACGCGTGGTTTCGACTGCTCGGGCCTCGCCCTCTACTCCTGGGCGCAGGCCGGTGTGAAGCTGGACCACTTCACGGGCTCGCAGTGGAACTCCGGGCCGCGCGTACCGCTCGACATGGCCACTCCCGGTGACCTCGTGTTCTTCGCCAGGAACACCAAAGATCCCGACACGATTCACCATGTCGGGATCTTCATTGGCCGCGGCCGGATGGTGGAGGCGCCCTACACGGGAGCGCGGGTCCGGATCTCCTCGATTCGGCGCAAGGGCCTCATCGGAGCGGTCCGGCCCGCCTAGCGGAGCCCCGTGGCCTTCAGTGGCCGCCCTGGTCCTGGAAACGCTTGCGCGAGCGGAGGATCTCCTCCTCGGCCTCGACACGGCCTACCCAGTTGGCGCCCTCGACCGACTTGCCGGGCTCGAGGTCCTTGTAGACCTCGAAGAAGTGCTGGATCTCCAGCCGCTCGAACTCGGGGACGTGGTGGATGTCACGCACGTGCTCGAAGCGCGGGTCGGTGGCCGGCACGCACAGCAGCTTGTCGTCGCCGCCCGCCTCGTCGGTCATCCGGAACATGCCGACGGTGCGGCACAGGATGAGGCAACCGGGGAAGGTCGGCTCCTGCAGCAGGACCAGGGCGTCCAGCGGGTCGCCGTCCTCGCCGAGGGTGTCCTCCACGAAGCCGTAGTCGGTGGGGTACTGGGTGGAGGTGAACAGCAGGCGGTCGAGACGGATGCGGCCCGTCTCGTGATCCACTTCGTACTTGTTACGAGAGCCCTTGGGGATCTCGATGGTGACGTCGAATTCCACTGTCGTCCTCCGCTTGCCGGTCTGTGAAGATGCCGCGTTCGATGCACGGCTCATGGGGTGTTGTGGATATACAAGGATGTCGCACTCCAGCGATAGTCCTGGACCGGGAAGGGGTATGTTGTGGCGGCCATCGATCGGCCAGTGGCCGTGGTCACACTCTTCCTGCTCCAAGTCTTCACCGTGGGCGCGGCTGCGGGTGTGGTGAAAATCACACCCGAACGGGATCTCTCTCCGCAGCCGGCGGCCGTGGCCCACAGGCGGATCGTGGTTCCCGGTGAGATCTCGCAGGGTACCGCCGACGCGCGGGTCCCCGGGGCGCAACTGGCCGCCAGACTCACGAAGCTCAACGCCAACGGCAAGATCATCGGGGTCGTCCTCGACAGCGTGACGCAGAAGAGCCTGTTCGAGGCCGGTTCCGGACAGGCGGCGGTGCCCGCCTCGACCACCAAGATCGTGACTTCCACGGCGGTGCTCGCCGCGCTGGACACGTCGGCGCGGCTGACCACCAAGGCGGTGCTCAAGGGCGACAGGCTGGTGCTGGTCGGCGGAGGCGACCCGACCCTCTCGTCGAAGGCGAACCCGACGGGCTACCCGCAGTCCGCCTCCATCGCCGTCCTGGCGCGCGAGACGGCGAACTCGCTCAAGACCTCCGGGGTCACCCGGATCACCGTCGACTACGACTCCTCGCTCTACTCCGGGTCCGTTCTGGGACCCGGTTGGAAGCCCACCTATGTCACGGAGGGAAGCGTCGCGCCGGTCGCGGCGCTGATGGTCGACAACGGAAGGGTGGCTCCCAACCCCTGCGAGGGCACGGTGGCGCCTGTCGCGGACGGGCCGAAGCACGCCACTCAGGTGTTCGCCCAGTGGCTGAACCGCTTCGGGGTGAACGCCACGGTCGGCGCCCCCGCCTCCGGAAACGGCGGCCAGAAGGTCGCAGACGTGCAGTCGCCGCCGATCTCCGCCCTCGTTGAACACCTCATGGACTGCAGCGACAACGACGTGGCCGAGGCGTTGGCGCGGCAGTTGGCGTTGAAGAAGGGGCTGTCCGCCGACTTCGTGGGCTCGGCGCGGGCCATCCGGAGCGTCCTGCAGTCGCTGGGGGTCGCGCAAGGCGTCGACACCGTGGACGGTAGCGGCCTGTCGCCGCTCAACCGCATTACTCCTCTGGGGCTGGCGAAGATGGTCGCCTTGGACGCCTCCGGTAAGCGCACCGAACTGCGTACCGTCATCACCGGGATGCCCGTGGCGGGGTTCAGCGGGACGCTCACCGAGCGCTTCCTCGGTACGCCCGGCGCGGGGATCGTCCGGGCGAAGACCGGCACGCTCAACAATGTCGCGACCCTCGCGGGCACCGTTCTGAACCGCAACGGCCGTCTTCTGACGTTCGCCTTCATGGCCAACGGCGTCAGTGATCTGGGGGCCGCCCGCGTCACGCTAGACGCGCTCGCCACGACCGTCGCCGCCTGCGACTGCTGAGAGCTAAAGATCACGATAAATGGTGATATTTCAGGCCGGATGTCCAGGTTGACCGAGGGGTTTCGGGGAACGCCTCGCAGGGGCGGGACGTTAGTCGCGTACGGTGAAATGAACGCGGCCCGTTCCTGTCCCGGACCTCGGGTCGCGGTGGAGGGAGCAGGCGTGAGCGGCATGATCGACTGGGGTACGGCCGTCCAGACCGGCGCCCGCCTGGTGCGGCCGGGCCCGCAGGTCTCCGCCCAGGAGGCGCGGGCGGTCGTCACCGAACTGAGGGAACTGTCGGCCGTGGCCGAGGGGCATGTGCGGGAGTTCACCCGCATGGACGTCCCGCCTGCCACGCAGCCCGCCACGGTGGTGGACCGGCCGGGCTGGATCAAGGCGAACGTCGACGGGTTCCGGGTGGTGCTGGAGCCGCTGGTCGAGCAGCTCTCGCAGCGCCGTGCGGCGCCGTCCGGGCCGATGGGGATCGCCGCCGACATCGTCGGCCCCCGCGTCACGGGCATGCAGATGGGGGCGATCCTCGCCTACATGGCCAGCCGCGTGCTGGGCCAGTACGAGCTCTTCCTCCCTCCGGACCCGTCAGGGCGGACGCCCGCGGGGCGGCTGACGCTGGTCGCGCCCAACATCGTCCACGTCGAGCAGGAACTGGCCGTGGAGTCCCGCGACTTCCGGCTGTGGGTGTGCCTGCACGAGGAGACGCATCGCGCTCAGTTCACCGCCGTGCCGTGGCTGCGCTCCTACGTCCAGGAGCAGATGACGCAGTTCCTGCTCGCCTCCGACCTCAGCCCCAGCGAGCTGTTCGACCGGATCAAGGAGGCGGCCGAGGCTGTCGCCGACGCGGTGCGCGGCGGCGAGTCGACGCTGATCGACGCGATCCAGACCCCGGCCCAGCGGGAGATCCTGGAACGGCTCACCGCGGTGATGACGCTGGTGGAGGGGCACGGCGACTTCGTCATGGACGCGGTCGGGCCCGAGGTCGTGCCGTCCGTCACGCAGATCCGCGCGAAGTTCTCCTCGCGCCGCGGCGGGGGGTCGCGGCTCGACAAGGCGATCCGGCGGCTGCTGGGCATCGATCTGAAGATGAAGCAGTACGCCGAGGGCGCGCGGTTCGTCCGCCGGGTGCACACCGAGATCGGGATGGCCGGTTTCAACAGGGTGTGGACGTCACCCGAGACCCTGCCGACGATGGCCGAGATCAGCGACCCGTCCCTGTGGATCACCCGGGTGGGCCTCCCGAAGGTGGAGGGCGGGATGCTGCCGCTGGAGAAGCCGAACGGCACCGAGTCCTAACGGCCTGGCCGCCTGGCCGGGCGGCGGGCCCGGCCGGAAAGACGGCCTGTGGACAAGCGGGGAGCCGTCCCCGGGCCGTGACACCCTGAAGACCTGACCGGTTCGGCGGCGTGTCCGCCGGGAGGACGGGGGTTGGGTTGTGGGGCCGGATCCGGCTGTCGCCAGGGTGCGTTCGGCGGTACGGGAGTCACTGGACGGGCTGGAGCCGGCCGGTCCGGTGCTGGTGGCGTGCAGCGGCGGCGCCGATTCGCTCGCGCTGGCGGGGGCGCTGGCGTTCGTGGCGCGGCGGGTGGGGCTGCGCGCCGGGGGCGTCACCGTCGACCACGGCCTCCAGGAGGG
>JAFACJ010000344.1 GCA_023425615.1 Actinomycetes bacterium | reverse complement strand
GAGCTTCTCCTCCTCGCCGCTAGCTGTAATGACCATGAACGTTGTCGACGCGGGCTGAGGGTGCTTGGTCAACAGCGAAGACCCCCGATGCGGTGGAGCCGTCTAGGTCCACATCACCTCGGAGGTCTTCGTGTCCCACCGTAACGCCCGCCTCTGACAGTCCACGGGCGGCGGGTTCACGGCGGCGGTCACGAGGTGCGCGGCTGTCGCCGATCGCGTTCGAGCGCATCGACGTCCTCGGCCAGGATCCCTTCACCGGCGCCCTGGCCGGACTCCTTGACGCCGTCGACGCCTCTCCCGCCACCTGGCGGATGTTCATGCTCCCCGCCGAAGGCGGCCCCCCGAACTGCACCAGCGCCTCACCCAGGCCCGCGCCGTCGCCCGCACCCACCTCTACAAGATCACCGGCCACCACGCCGACCCCGAACTCAGCGTCCGCATTCTGCACGCCGTCGCCGATGAACTCGTCCGCCTGCGCCTCACCGACCCCGAAGGCCACCCCACCGAACGGCTCCTCGCCCAGGCACGCCGCGTCGCCCAAGCCCTCCTGGCCCCCGCCACCGAAATCGCTGGCTGATCGGTCCGAGGAGATGGGTCTCTAGGCGATTTTGCGGTGGTAGGTGGCCATGGCGAGGGCGTATGCGGCGATGAGGATGCCGAGGCACCAGGCGAGGGCGGTCCAGATGTCGTTGCTGACCGGCTGTTGTGCGAACAGGTCGCGGATCGTGTTGACGATGGACGTCACCGGCTGGTTGTCGGCGAAGGCGCGTACCGGGGCGGGCATGGTGTCGGTGGGCACGAATGCCGAGCTGATGAACGGCAGGAAGATGATCGGGTAGGCGGCGACGCTCGCGCCGTCCACGGTCTTCGCGGCAAGGCCGGCGATGACGGCGATCCATGTCAGTGTGAGGGTGAACAGGGTCAGGATGCCGGCGATCGCGAGCCACGCCGGTACTCCGGCGCCTGAGCGGAAGCCCATGAGGAGGGCGACGACCAAGACGACCACGAGTGAGATCAGATTGGCGATCACCGAGGTCAGCACGTGCGCCCACAGCACGCTCGACCGTGCGATCGGCATGGACTGGAATCGTGCGAAGATGCCGTTCTTCAGATCCGTGAAGAGCCGGAACGCGGTGTAGGAGATGCCCATCGCGATCGTGATGAGCAGGATTCCGGGCAGCAGGTAGTTCACGTATGAGTCCGCCCCGGCGTCGATCGCGCCGCCGAACACGTAGACGAACAGCAGCATGAGAGCGATCGGCATGACCGCGGTCGTGATGATGGTGTCCGGGCTGCGCGTGATGTGGCGCAGGGAGCGGTTCAGCAGAACGGCCGTGTCGCCGAGGAAGTGCTTGGCCATCACTGTTCCTTACTCGTCGTGCCGATGCCGTGGTCCTTGCCGGTGTCGCCGACGAGGGCGAAGAAGACGTCATCGAGGGTCGGCTGCTTCTCGACGTATTCGACCTTGGCGGGCGGGAGCATCCGCCGGAGCTCGGTGAGGGTGCCGTTCACGATGATCCGTCCCTCGTGGAGGATCGCGATCCGGTCGGCGAGGTGCTCGGCCTCGTCCAGGTACTGCGTCGTGAGCAGGACCGTCGTACCGCGCCCGGCGAGTTCCTTGACGGCCTGCCACACCTCGACGCGCGCCTGGGGGTCGAGTCCGGTCGTCGGCTCGTCGAGGAACATGACCGGCGGATCGCCGATGAGGCTCATCGCGATGTCGAGGCGGCGGCGCATACCACCCGAGTACGTCGACACCTTCCGTGCCGCCGCGTCGGTCAGCGAGAAACGATCGAGGAGTTCGTCCGCGATCGTGCCCGGGGCCTTGAGGTGCCGCAACCGGGCGACCAGCTCCAGGTTCTCCCGCCCGGTGAGGATCTCGTCCACGGCCGCGAACTGCCCGGTCAGGCTGATGGACTCCCGCACGTCCGCGGCCTGCGTGGCGACATCGAAGCCGTTGACACCGGCGGTTCCCGCGTCGGCCTTGAGCAGCGTGGCCAGGATCTTCACGACCGTGGTCTTGCCCGCCCCGTTCGAGCCCAGCAGGGCGAAGATGCTGCCTCGTGCCACGTCGAAGTCCACGCCGCGCAGTACCTTCAGTTCCTTGTACGACTTCTCCAGGCCCCGCACGTGGATGACCTGGGTTTGCGTAGCGTCGTTTCTGCTCACTCGCAGAACACCTGGATCTTGGTGTTGGGCTCGTCGAGGTCGACGATGACCTCATCGAGGTGCTCGATGAGCTCCTCGAGGTGCTGCGGCTTGAGCTCGGTGAGGTCGATCGGCACCCCCGACTTGTCCAGCTCCGTGTTGATCTTGGTGAGCGCCTGCGGAGGGATGAGGCTCGCGAGCCTGACCCCTGCGCGCAGGAGCTGTAGCGGGATCCGGATGTTGATCCGGGTCGGCCCGTCGTCGGAGTCGTCCGTCGAGTTCATCACCACGCGCAGGTACTTGGGCCGGGGGTTCGGTCGTGACTCGGCCGCCGGCGGCGACTCGTGCCGTGTTCGTTCGAGGGCGTCGATCAGCCGCTCGGCCTCGTCCGCGGTGATCTTGCCTTCGGCCAGCATCTGCAGGATCTGGCGGCGCTGCTCATTCATCGCTGTTCTCTCCTCTGGCTCATCTGACGCTTACCAGCACGGCCGTCCGGCCCTGCTCGATCTCGATCCGGGTGCCGGGCAGCGCCCACAGCAGCTGCCCGATGCCGCGCAGCGCTCCCACCGGGCTCACCCGGGTGGCGAGGCACGCGACCAGTCCTGCCGCCATGGCGAGCAGCAGCAGCGGTGACAGCACCAGCAGTACCGGCACGACGGGGATGTACAGCCGCCGCCGGCGGCCATCGCGACGGCGATGGCGTACCGTCACCAGGAGCGGGACCATCAGGATCCCTCCAATTCGGCCAGTGCCTCCTGGACGCTGATCTCTCCCCGCCGCAGGCGGTCGACGACCTCGGCGCCGGTGGGCGCGGGGTCGATGTCGACGAAGTCGAGGTGCTCGGCGATCCGGTTCAGCCGTGACTTGATCGTCGGGTAGCTCACCCCGAAGATCCGCTCCATCTCCTTGATCGAACCGTGCGACCGTACGAACGCGGCGACGAACACCTGGTCGTTGACGCTGAGCTGAGCCAGTTGCGGCGGCTCGAACCGCCCCTCGACCACGACACCGCTGTCGGCCAGGCGGACCCTCTCGACCACGAACGGCCGCCCTTGCGTCAGGTCCGTCAGTTCCTGCCAGTCCACCCTGCCCCCTCACTCTCGGCGACATGCCCGCCATTCAGTTATACCTTGAGTTTACTAATGTCCTAGCGATGAAACCTTGATTTTCTTAATCTCGATCTTCAAGAACCCTAGGCTTCTGACGGCATGGTCGCGGGCGGCGAACCCCGAAGCAGCGGGCTTGCGCCTGACGTAAGGGGAGGATCTAGCGTCGTGTGCATGACGCCGACAGACGCGGGTGGCGGCCGGAGGGTACCGGTGGGCGAGCTGGCCCGGATGACCGGATTGACCGTGCGTACGCTCCACCACTATGACCGGCTCGGGCTGCTGAGGCCCGCCCGGGACGGGGCGGGGCGGCGGTGGTACGGGCAGGACGACGTCAGCCGTCTGCACCGGGTTCTGGCGCTGCGCGGGTTCGGGCTGTCCCTGGCCGAGATCGGGTGTGTCCTGGACGGCACGGGGACCGATCTGCGGGAGTTGCTGCAACGGCAGCTCGCGCAGGTCGAGGAGCGGATCGCCACGGCCGGGCGGCTCCGCACGGCCCTCATCGGCGTCATCGACGCGTCGGCCCCGAACGGCGAGGGGGTCGGCCCGTCGGTCGAGGAACTCGTCGGACTCATCGAGGTGATGACAGCCATGGATCGCAAGCTCACGGTCGAGCAGCTCGCGGAGCTGACCCGCCGGCGTAAGGAGATGATGGACGGGCTCGGCCCGGAGGAACTCGCTGAGATGCAGCGCCACCGCGCCGAGGCGACGGCCGCGCTCAGCCCGGAGGAACTGGAGGAGATGCAGCGCCGCCGCAGGAGCCTCCTCCCGGAGAGCCCGGCCTGATCCCGGCGGGCGCCCCGCCCGCCGGCACCGCGGTGGTGTCAGCGGGCGGGCGGCCAGTTTCTGAGGACGGCGTCGAGGGCGTCCAGGGTCCTGGACCAGGAGGCGTCCGCCGAGCGGGGGGTGTGGCGGAAACCGCCGGCCATCTCCAGGGTCACGTAGCCGTGGAACGTCCCGTGCAGCATGCGGATGGCGTCCGTCTGGTCGGGTTCGGCCAGGTCGTAGCCGCGTAGGATCGCGCGGGTCATCTCCGAGTGCCGGACCGCCGCGCTGACGTCCGTCGTCAGCGGGTCGAGTTCGGTCTGCGCCGCCGCGTACCTGCCGGGGTGCTCCTTGGCGTAGTCGCGGTAGGCGTTGGCGAAGGCGACGAGCGCGTCCTTGCCCGCGCGGCCGGCCAGGGCGGCGGCGGCGCGGTCGGCGAGTTCGGTCAGGGCCAGCAGCGCCGTCCTGACCTGGAGGTCGCGAAGGTCCCTGACGTGCGAGTACAGGGCGGCGGGTTTGACGCCGAACCGGCGGGCGAGTTCCGAGGCCGTCACGTTCTGGAAGCCGATCTCATCGGCCAGGTCCGCCGCCGCCCGGACCAGGCGTTCCGTGGTCAGCCCCGCACGTGCCATCCGTGGTGTCACTCCTCTACTTACAGGCTTTAATCATTTGCATACTACCTTTAAGGCAATTAGCCTCGCCGTCCATGAGACAGATCACCGAGCTCGAGATCCGTACCTCCTTCGTCAACTGCTCCAAGGGCGAGGCCAAGCGCGTCGGCCTGCCCAGGGACTTCGCCGACCTGCCCTGGGAAGACCTCGACTTCCTCGGATGGCGAGATCCGGGCGCACCCGAACGCGCCTACCTGGTCGCCGAGCACCGGGACCGGTTCATCGGGATCTCCCTGCGGGCGGCGTCCGGAGCCGCGCGTGGCTTCACCGCGCGCAGCATGTGCTCGCTGTGCCTGACCACGCACACCAACGGCGGCGTGGCGCTGATGACCGCCCGGCGCACCGGCGAGGCGGGCCGCCAGGGCAACTCCGTCGGCCAGTATCTGTGCACCGACCTGGCCTGCTCCCTCTACACGCGCGGGAAGAAGGTGTCCACGGGAGCCGGGGTCGTCGAGGAGACCCTCACCCTGGCGGAGAAAGTCGCCCGCACCCGGGCCAACCTGGACTCCTTCCTGAGCAAGGTCACCGCGTGAGCCGCTCAGGATGACGCGCCGGCCGCGGTGATCACGGGGCGTTCCAGCCCTCCAGTTCGGGATCGTCGCCGATGACCTTGCCGGGGTTGAACAGATCGAGGGGGTCGAGTGCCCGCTTGACCGCCCGCTGCATGGCACGGACGCCCAGCGGCAGCTCCCGCTGCATGCCCCGGCGCTTGAGGAGGCCGATGCCGTGCTCGCCGGTGACCGTCCCGCGCAGCTCGACCGCCGCGATGATCATCTCTTCGAAGGCGGTCTGGGCCGCGGCACGGGCGGCTTCGTCACCGGCCGGTGTGATGAGCAGCGGATGCAGGTTGCCGTCGCCGGCGTGGGCGATGGTCGCGATCCGCACGCCGTGGCGGACGCCGATCTCCTCGATCCGGGCGAGCATCGCCGGGACCGACGAGCGCGGCACGCACAGGTCCTCGGTGAGCACAGGGCCGAGC
>JAFACJ010000325.1 GCA_023425615.1 Actinomycetes bacterium | reverse complement strand
GTGTGCGGACGTCTGCGAGGAGGTGCGCGAGGACGACTGGCGCGGGGGCCGCAGGAGGTCGCGCAACTCCCGCTGGAGTTCGGTGGGTCCGGGTCTGCGGCCCGGGTCGCGGTCCAGCAGGCGGCGCAGGACGCCGGTCAGCCGTCCGGCGCGGACGGGCTCGGGGACCGGGTCGTTCATCACCGCCCACATCGTGGCGACCGCCTGGTCGCCGCCCTCCCTGCGGAAGGGGGAGGCGCCTTCCAGCGCGTGGAAGAGCGTGACGCCGAGCGACCACAGGTCCCCGGCCGGCTCGGCCTCGCCGCCGGTGATGCGCTCGGGCGGCATGTACTCGACCGTGCCGACCATCATGTGCGTCGCGGTCAGCGGCGCGGCGCCGCTGATCTGCGCGATCCCGAAGTCGACGAGGAACACCTGGTCGCCCTCGGCGAGGATGATGTTGTCGGGTTTGACGTCGCGGTGCAGGATCCCGGCCCGGTGCGCGGCGTGCAGGGCGCCGGCGACCTCGAACCCGATCCGCGCCGCGGCCAGCTCGCCGACCGGCTCGCCGTCCCTGATCATGGCGCCCAGCGACCTGCCGTCGATGTACTCCATGACGATCCACGGCTCGTCGTCCTCGGTGAAGACGTCGAAGATCTGGACGACGGCGCGGTGCCGCAGGCCGGCCAGGGCCCGCGCCTCGCGCAGGGCACGGCGGCGGAACTCCAGCCGGTACCGGGGATCCTGCTGCTGGAGCACCTCCTTCAGCGCGACGGTGCGGCGGAGGACGAGGTCCTCGGCGAGCCACACGCTCCCCATGCCGCCCTGGCCGAGCTGCGACAGCAGCCGGTACCTGCCGTTCAGGGTCCGGGTCAACGGCGTCCTCGGTGTCAGTACTCGTCGTCGCCGAACAGGTCGATGCCCCCTGAGGGCGTCTCGGCGCGTCCGGCGGACCTGTCGAAGCGGATGTCCTCCATCTCCTGGAGGGCGACGTGGTCGAGCGAGGTGGGCGGGATCCCGGTGGGCTCCGACCACCGCTCGTCCTCACGGCGGGCGCGCGAGGCGGCGTCGTCCTCACCGGAGGAGGCGGCGGGGGAAGGGGAGGCGGCGGGCGCGGCGGGCCGGGAGGTCGGCTGCTCCCGCACCCAGATGTCGCGGATCGACCGGTCGGGACCGTCCCGGCGGCCGGTCGCCCTTCCGGCGTCCTCGGGGCGCGCGTCACCCGCGTACTTCTGCCGCGCCTCCCGGAACTGCTTCCTGCTCTTCAGGTCCAGGAGCTTCTCGTAGGTGCCGGCGCTCTGCATGAGCTTGACGACGACCGGGAGGCACTCGAACAGCAGGAACAGCAGGAACAGCAGGACCCGGGTGGTGGCCAGCGTCGTGTCGTCGTCGGTGATCTCGTTGAGCGCCTGGAGCCGCAGGAGCAGGCCGTCGGAGGTCTTGGTCTCCTGGTCGAACTTCGCCTGGAGGTCGTTCTGGCGGCGGAGCGCGGTGTCGAGCTGCTCCTTGGCCTTCGGCAGCGCCTCCTGCGCCTCCTGGAGGCGGGTGTTCTTGGACTGCTCGTCCTTGGCGGTGAGCTGCTGCTTGCGGGTCTCGATCTGCTGGTTGAGATCGGTGACGAGCTGTGCGGCCTTGCGGTAGGCGCGTTCGCTCGCCGCCGCGAGCGGCCCGTCGCCCTGGACGGTGCAGCCGTCGCCGCCGTAGAGCTGGCACTGCCATTCCTTGTAGTGCCGGTCGGCGGTCTGCTGCGCCTGGTCCCGCTGCTTGGTGAGCGAGATGACCTTCTGGTCCGTGGCGGGGTCGGTCGGCTCGTCGCCCTTGGAGGCGATGACGCGCTGGTACTTGTCGACCTGCGCGCGCCAGTAGGCGACGTCCTGGCCGCCGGCGCCCGTCTTCTGGCTCTTGATGAACTCGTCGGTCTCCCGCTGGTGGATCACCGTGATCTGCGCGTCGATCTCGGAGCGGAAGATCTGCAGGACCAGGGGCGTGGAGATGACGAAGCCGAGGAGGAGGGCGATCGCGACACGGGGCAGCGCGAGGCGGAACCGGCGCCGCCCCTCGGCCGGGATCGTGGTCACGAGCCAGCGGTCGAGCCCCATGATGGCAAGGCCCCACAGCAGGGCGAGGGGCAGGGCGAGGAAGGGGTTGACGCCGAGCGCCGAGGAGAGCGCGAACCACATGGAGATGGTCGCCAGGACGCTCGTGGTGAGGACGGCTCCGCCGATGCCGACGAATTTCGTCCGCTCGGTGCGTACCTCCTGGAGGACCTCGCGGTTGGCGCCGGACAGGACAATGAGGAAATCTCGCAATCCATCGCCTCTCGGAAACGGGGCCCGGAGCTGCCGTTGCCGAGCCTAGTATGCGGACCTCGGTGGAAGGGGTTTCTGTTACGCGCAAGAAGTGACAATGACCTGATGTGGCCACTTAGTGTTATTTGGCATAGTGGTCGGGTGTTCTTGGTGCCAGAGTTCCCCCAGGGGCCGTGCCGGGACGCGCTCCCGAGACCGGCGCTGTGGAGGGGGCTTGCTGCGGGAGGTGCTCAGCGAGGCCGTGGCCGCCGTTGCGGACGGGCTGCACCTCGCCGTCATCCGGCTCGGTAAAGGCGACATCGTGCTCTGGAGGGTGCGCCGTGACTCCTTCGGTGTACCGCGGGCCGTGCGCAGTGCCCTTCCCTCCGGCCCCGAGGCCGCCTGGGAGGCGGCGCGGGCTGTCGACGGATACGGCATGGTGATCCTGGTCTCGGCCTCCCTTGAAGAGACCGAAACCCAACAGTTTCTCGCTCTTTTTCGGGAGATAAGGACAGACCTCCAGCACTTCTTGTGCGCCGAGGGTTTCACGGAATTGCTGCGCGAGGCTGTGTCATATGACCCTTTGACGCAAATGTACGAATTGGTGACCCTGCGGGGCGCACCCGAGGGCGGGTTCGAACTGGAGGCGACGCCGCTCTTCCCGGTCGGCGCGCGGCGCGGCGAGGAGGTACGGCTCACCCTGCGGTTCCGGTCCGGCCAGGAGGCGCCGCCGGTCCTCGCCCTCGTCGCCAGCGCCCGGGACACCCGGATGTTCCGGCCGCTCACCGTCCTGTCGGCGCCCGTGCGCAGCGGCGTGTACCGGGTCACGGCCCAGCTCCTCCGGCCGGGCGTGGGGCGGTTCGACGGGCTGCCCGCCCCCCTCACCCGGGAGACGCGCTCCTGGGCCGAGCTGACTGCCGCGATACCCGAGCGGGCCGGCCCTCCCCGATCCGCCACAGGGCACCTGATCTGCGCCGTCGAGACCAGCGTGCCGGACGCCGAACCCGAGCGCCTGACGGAACGGATCGCCCGGGTGCGGCAGCTCCTGACGGGAGCCGTGGACGCGGAGGACCTGCGGGTGTCCCTGGTCTCCTACGGCGCGCACCGGTTCGTCTGGGGCGTCCCGGAGCCCGCCCTGCCGGTCTGGTGCTGGGAGGAGCACCCCGAGAACGCGCTCGCGCGGCTCGACGAACTGGCGGCGGAAGGCCCGCAGGACGACGCCTACCCGTCGGCCGCCGAGGTGGAATGCGTGCTCGCCGCCGTCAGCGGGCTCCTGGAGGAACGCGCGGAGACCCGCGCCGCGGCGCTGCTCTTCGTCGGCGACCGCTCCCCGTTCCCGCACCGGATCCACCACTCGGGCGTCCTGCCCTGCCCCCGGCGCCACGACTGGCGGCGGTTCCTGGCGGACCTGCGAGGCCGCCCGGGGACCCGGATCGCCGCCATCTGCGACAGCGAGGAGACCCCGGAGTTCTGGGAGGAGCTCTCCGACGGTCCCGTCTTCGGACTCGACGCCGTCGACCTCGCGGCGCTCAGGTCCTCGCTCGGGCTCCCCCTCCCGGCCCGAGGACTGCCCTTCCCCCTGGTCGAGACGGAGTGATGCGGATGGCTGAGAAGCAGCCCGAGGCCGAGGGCAGCAAGGCCAACATCGTCATGTGGGGCGCGCCCACCTGCGGCAAGACGACCTTCCTCGCCGCACTGGGCATCGCGCTCAACCGGCAGCGCAACGGCTGGAAGGTGATCGGCGCCAACGCCCGCTCCACCCGCGCCCTGGTCGACCTCACCACCCAGCTGTCGGACGGGACGTTCCCGCGCGCGTCCGGCGCCGTCATCGAGCACTACAAGTGGCGGCTGGTCGGCCCCCGGTCCAGGCGCGGCGGCTGGCGCTCCCTCTTCCGCAAGCAGAAGGGAAGCGTCCAGTTCGGCCT
>JAFACJ010000267.1 GCA_023425615.1 Actinomycetes bacterium | reverse complement strand
GTACAGGGGCCTGCGCCCTGCGTATGCGGGCCTGCGTTCGTCGTACACGGGGCCGTGCCTGGTGCGCGGGAGCCTGTGTGCGGCGTGCAGGGGCTTGGGGTCGGTGAGTGGGGGCCTGCGCCCGGCGTATACGGGCCTGCGTGCGGTGTGCGGGGGCCTGCGTGCGGGGGTGCGGTCGGGGTGGGGAGGCGTGGTGTCGCGTAAGCAGCAGTTGGAGAGCCCCGGGATGCCGGAGGGGCCGCCGGGGGATGACTGCGGGTGTCCGGTGCTGCATGTGGACATGGACGCGTTCTTCGTGTCGGTCGAGCTGCTGGAGCGGCCGGAGTTGCGGGGGCGGCCGGTGCTGGTGGGCGGGCGGGGGGCCCGCGGGGTGGTCGCGGCGGCGTCGTACGAGGCGCGGCGGTTCGGGGTGCACTCGGCGATGCCGATGAGCCGGGCGCTGCGGCTGTGTCCGCAGGCGGTCGTCCTGGCGCCGCGGCACGAGGAGTACGCGCGGATCTCGCGGCGGGTCAGGGAGATCTTCCTGGCGGTCACCCCGCTGGTGGAGCCGCTCTCCCTGGACGAGGCGTTCCTCGACGTGGCGGGGGCGCGCAAGCTGTTCGGGCCGCCGGTGCGGATCGCCACCGGGATCCGGCGCAGGGTGGCGGGAGAACTCGGGCTGACCTGCTCGGTGGGTGTGGCGCCGAGTAAATTCCTGGCCAAGCTCGCCTCTACCCGCTGTAAACCCGACGGGTTGCTGGTGGTGCCCGCCGACGGTGTCCTGGAGTTCCTGCACCCCCTGCCGGTCGCGGCCCTGTGGGGTGTGGGGGAGCGGACGGAGGAGCGGCTGGGCCGGCTCGGCCTGCGGACGGTCGGGGAACTGGCGCGGCTCCCGCTCGACACCCTCCGGCGGGAGCTGGGCGACGCCCACGGCACCCATCTGCACGAGCTGGCCTGGGGCCGCGACCCGCGTCCCGTCCGCCCGCACACCCCGGACAAGAGCATCGGCGCCGAAGAGACGTTCGAGACCGACGTGCGGGACCCCGGGGAGGTGCGCCGTGAGCTGCTCCGGTTGGCCGGCAAGGTCGGCGCCCGGCTGCGGGCCTCGGAGAACCGCGGACGCACGGTGAGCATCAAACTCAGGGAGCCGGACTTCGCGACGATCACCAGGTCGCGGACCCTGGCCGAACCCACGGACCTCTCACGTGTGATCTATATCACAGCGTGTGAGCTCTACGAGGCTTCCGGATGGGAGGGGGTACCACTGCGATTGCTGGGTATCCGTGTCGAGAACCTGGTGGATCCCGGTCCCCAGGCGCACCAGCTCGCCCTGGACGAGCCGGAGCACGGCTGGCGGGAGGCCGAACAGGCTATGGATGAGGCCGCGCGCAGGTTCGGCAAGGGCGCGATCCGCCCCGCGGCGCTGGTCCGGCCGGCCCGGGGACGCGCAAGTGACGGCAGGGACGGACGAGCCGGAGGAGACGGCGGAGCACAGGGAGGAGAGGCCGCGGATGGATAGCCCGGGGTCCGGTCGCACCGGTTTTCTTCACTCAGGTCGTTCGTACTCGTATTCTGGGCATATCACCGTTAGCCAGGTCCCCGTCCGGCTAAGGAGCGCCAGGCACCTGATCCACGGGGCAGTCGTTGGGAGGCACCGTGCCACTCTCTGAGCACGAGCAACGTCTGCTCGACCAGATCGAGCGTGAACTGTATGCGGAAGACCCCAAGCTTGCGCATGCCGTCCGCACCACCAGCCCGCAGAGCCACTACAAGCGTCAGATCATCAAGGCCGCCCTCGGCCTGGTGGTGGGTGTCGCGGTCCTGATGGCAGGACTGGTCGTCAGCAAGGGCGCGCTCACCGTCGCGATCAGTGTGACGGGTTTCCTGCTCATGCTCGCCAGCGGTGTCTGGGCACTGTCCAGTTGGAAGCGCATGACCGGCATCGGCGACTACGAGCCCGGCAGAGGCGGCGGGGAGCGCGCTCCGCGCCGTCGCCAGTCCGGTTTCATGAACCGTCTGGAAGAGCGCTGGCGGCGCAGGACCGAAGGCTCCTGACCCGCCGCTCCCCGACCGTCTGAAGGAGGCCGCACCCGCGCGAGGGTGCGGCCTCCTTCAGCTGCGCCCCGGTTCCCGTTCCGGACGCCGACCCGCCCGCGTCCGGCACCCACCGGATACCGAGCCCGGATCATCCGTTCCCGACCACGCCCCTCGGGCGACACACCGTGATGAACTCCACGCCATCCGTAACGGCGGCCGAGCCCGGCCCCCCGACCGCCCGCCCGGCCTCCCGGCACTCTGGCCTCCCGGCCGCCTGGCCGTCCGATCTCCTGGCCGCCTGTTCTCCCGGCCGTCCGGCCTCCCGTCCTCCCGGTCTCCCGGTCGGTCAGCGGCGGTGGGGGAGGCCGCTTCGTAGGCGGGTGAGGCCGCGGCGCAGGACGTCGAGGGAGGAAGGGGGGAAGAGGCGGGCGCGCCAGCGGGTCGTGCGGGAGGAGGAGGCGGCCAGGGCCGAGCGGACCGCGTCGGTGTCGGCGCGCAGGGACCCGGGGGTGGTCCGCTGGGGGTGGCCGGGGCGGGCGTAGCGGGACAGCTCCTGGGCGAGGGTGATCCGGGCCAGGGGCTCGGCGACCTGGGTGCCGAGGGCGGGGCCGAGCCGGCGCAGGACGGCGCGCGGCGACTCCGAGACC
>JAFACJ010000240.1 GCA_023425615.1 Actinomycetes bacterium | reverse complement strand
GATCAGGTCCAGCCATGGGGTGACCTGGAAAGCCGGGTCGTGGATGTCCCCGATGAGGCGTTCGGCGGTGGCGGGGTCGGACACGGCCACCGCCTTGACGAGGTCGCCCAGTGCCACGTCCCTGGTGGACGGGTGGTCGATGGTGCGGGCGAGGCGTTCGGCGTCGGCGGGGTCACGTTCGGCCAGGGCGGCGACGATGAGGCCCAGTGCCGTGTCCCGGACGGCGGGGTCGTCGATGGTGCGGGCCAGGTGTTCGGCCGCCGGGGCGTCGATCCGGGCCAGGGCTCCGGCGATCTCCGCCAGCCGGCCGTTGCGCGGCGGCTGGTCACCGTCCCAGCCGCCGCCCAGGGTGGCTTCGTCGGTGCGGGCCAGGGTCTCGGCTTCGGCCAGCAGGCGCCGGGCGCGGGCCGGGTCGGGTCCGGCGAGTGCCACGGCCAGGCCGCAGGCCGTCCTGATCCGGGAGGAGATGCCGGCGATCTTCGTGACGAGTTCGGCAGTGTCGCGCAGCAACCGTACGGCGAGGTCGTGCCGCGACGTCCCGGCGAGGTCGCACAGCGCCCCGATTCTGGCGTACGGCTCGGAGATGCGTCCGGCGAGGCGTTCGGCCTCGTCCTCGGCGGCCAGTCCCACGAGTTCCCGCAGGATCACGTCGCGAGAGAACGCCGGGGCGGCGTAGGCGACGTCTTCGACATACGCCAGCAGCCTCCGCATGTCCTTCTCGGGCCGCGCCCGGATGATGATCAGCAGAAGTGAGGCCTGGAGATACGGGTCGACGACGTCGCGGGCGAGCCGTTCGGCCTCTTCGGGGTCCTGTTCCGCCAGAACCTCGACGATCCCCCGCAAGACGGGTATCCGGTGGTACTCATCGGTGACGCTCAGGGCGAGGCGTTCGGCGTCGGCCAGCAGACGCATCCGGTAGCGGGGCTCGTAAGGAACACGGGCCCGTCGGAGGAGGGCCGCGGCTTCGGCTGCCGTGCCGGCCCGCCGCGCGAGCAGGGCACCTAGGCAGTCATCGAGTTCGGGCAGGATCCCGCGCCGCAGTTCCCGAATAGAGGGGATGCCCGACGGCGCGAACCGCCTCCCGGTGAGCAGGCGGAAGAGCACGGCACCGAGATCATGTAGGTCGGCCCGTTCGTCGGCGGTCCGGCCGCCATGCAGCGCCGCGAACCCGAAGTCGCAGATCCTGACCGTGCCATCGGCCGACAACAGCAGGCAGGACGGCCGGATGCCGCCGTGGACCAGCCCTGCGGAGTGTGCGGCGTCCAGCGCGTCGGCCACCTGGACGCCGTAGTCGAGCACCGTGCTGATCGGCAGCCCGCCGGGTTCCTGCTCCAGGGCGCCCTCCAGGTCCTGCCCGCCCCACGGCTCCAGGATCGAGAACAGCGCCCCGTCTTGCTCCCCGACGTCGTGCACCGGCGCGATCCCGTGCGGGGAGAGCGCGGCGGCGCTGCGGACCTGACGCCGAAGACGCCTCCACGCCTCTTCCCGACCGGCACCGGGAGCCCCATCCGAAGACACCCGAACCGCCACCATCCGCCCCAGGCGCAGATCGACTCCCCGCCAGACCTCACCGTCCGCGCCCCGCCGCACCATCTCGTCCAGCCGGTACCGTCCGCCCAGTTCCGTCCCCGCCCGCACGCGTACCCTCCCCAACGACGCCTTCGGACCGGCCGTCCACAGCCTGTGGACTCTAAGCTCGCCTCATGACGGAGCGAGGAACCCGCCTGGCCGAGGCGTTCCCGGCGTTCGCCGCGGAACTGGAAGCACTCCTTCGCGCCCACCGGGAACCCGCGCTGGCCGACTCCATCGGGACGCTGACGTTCTTCGACCGGTGCTCGTGCGGCCAGCAGGAATGCGAGAGCTTCTCCACCGCCCCACCGCCCGAGGGTTCCTACGGGCCGGGCCACCGCAACATCTCGCTCACGGCACCTGGCACGCCGTACCTCATCCTCGACGTCGTCGACGACCAGATCAAGTTCATCGAAATCCTCCGCTGAGGCCCGAAAGGCCCGACGGCCTCGGAACGCCCAGAGGCCATGGAAGGCCAGAGGCCGCCCGGCCACGAGAAACGACCTCCCGCGCCGCCCTCACGGCGGTGTCAGCGAACACCGACGGTCAGCCGGCCATGAATAGGCGCGGAGACGTCAGCGAACACCGGCGGTCACCCCGGTTCGGGAACGGGCGCGGCGACCGTCGACAGGCCGATCGTCGGGCAGAAGGCGCGGGCGCGGACGGCGTCCCGCCGGGTCGTGGCGCGGGAGTTCGCGAGTGCCTGCGAGGAGGCGGCCTCCATCATCGGGGACCCGAAGCCGAAGCCCGAGCCGCCGAACGGCGACGAGCCGATGTTGTTGATCACCGCCATCGAGGTGAGGTGCGAGCGGCGCAGGGTGTCGGAGGTCATCACGGTGTGCAGCTGGCTGCGCTGGCGCAGCAGCAGCATCGCCCGTGCCGCGGGCACGCCGAGACCGTCGGGGGTGCGGGTCGGCAGGGGGGTCTGCGGGACCTCGGTCATGGAGCTGTCCTTACGACCGAAGTTCTCAGCGATCATCGCGTTGGTGTCGTGGTCGATGCACACGCGTTCGGCGTGGATCCATCGCAGCTCCTCCAGATCGGCCGGAGACACCATGATCCGCCGGTGGACCTCCCGATACCCCGGCGCCGTCGCCAGCGCCGCCAGGCCCGGTTCCGCGGCCGCCGCGACGCAGTCGTTCCACCCCGCCTCGACCGCCGCCCGGAAGTAGGCGAGCCCTCCCGTGATGTCGCCGAGCCGACCGCTGACGTCGGCGAGCAGTGCCAGCAGCAGCCCCTCCATCCAGCGGGGGCCGCGTTCCACCACGGCGGTCAGCAGCCCCCCGAGATCCCGGCGGGCCTGCTCGTGATCACCGCTGATCATCGTGCCGCACGCCTCGTGCAGTTCTTCGAAACCCATCTC
>JAFACJ010000149.1 GCA_023425615.1 Actinomycetes bacterium | reverse complement strand
GCTCGGCGAGGCGGCGGCGCGCGGATACCGCGTGCCGCCGCGGAGCCTGCCCGACCTCCTGGACAAGGGGCGGAGCGACCGCGGCATCCGGCCGTTCATCGCGCGGACGGCCGGGCAGCGGGGGGCGTGGCTGGCGCTGCAGAACCCGGACTGGGCGTATCTGCTGACCGAGTCCGAGGCGTCGGTCGAGGCCGTCGCCGACTGGGAGACCGGGACCCGCGGGCAGCGGGTGGCGTATCTGACGGCGCTGCGGCTGAGCGACCCCGCCGCGGCCCGCGACCTGCTCCTGGAGGGGTGGCGGCGGGAGGCCGCGCCCGACCGCGCCGCGTTCCTCGCCGTCTTCGAGCACGGGCTGTCCGAGGCCGACGAGGAGTTCCTCGAACGCTCCCTCGACGACCGCGGCAAGGACGTCCGCCAGCACGCGGCCGACCTCCTGGCCCGGCTGCCCCGCTCCGCCTACGCCGAGCGCATGGCCGAACGCGCGCACCGGCTCCTGCGGCTGGAGCGGCGCGGCCGCCGCCGTCGGCTCGCCGTCGACCTGCCCGCCGACCACGACGACGCGATGGCACGTGACGGCATCCCGTTCCATCCGCCGGGATCGTTCTCCCCTTCGGCGGCCCGCACCGGCGTCAGGGCCGCGTGGCTGCGCGAGATCCTGGCCCGCGCCCCGCTGGAGAGCTGGACCGCGGCCTTCGACCTCACCCCCGCTGAGATCGTGGCGCTGCCCGTCGCCGACGACCTCGCCCGCGACGTGCACCTGGGCTGGTCGCGTGCCGCGCTCCGGCAGGACGCCGAACGCTGGGCCCGCGCCCTGCTCGCCGACGGCGCCCTCATCGCGGAGGCCGAGGAGCCGGCCGGGCTGCTGGCGCTGCTCCCCGAGGACGAGCGCGACGCCGCCGCGGCCGAGCTCATCCGCTCCGCCGAGGACCAGGCGCATCTGCTGCGGCTGCTCTCCCGGCTCCCCTCGCCCTGGACGGGTCCCCTGGCCGAGGCCGCCCTGTCCGTCCTGGAATCGGCGCTCCACGACACCGAGGCGACGCGTTTCCTCTCCCAGCTGTGCCGTCTCGCAGACGAACGGCTCACCCCCCAGGCCGCCGACCGCCTCCAGGCACTGGCCGACAAGAACGGCAAATGGCCGCTGGTGGAGCTCGCCGAGACCCTCCGCTTCCGCCACGACATGCTCCGCGAACTGGCGCCCGAGCCCTGACCGCGCCGAGGATCCAGGGGGCACGGGCGGGGCTTCCGCCTTCCCACACCGAGACTCGAAGGAGACGACGATGACCGACGCCGCTCACGAGAGCGTTCACGACACCGCTCGCGAGGTGCTGCGTCCGCACGCCGAGCAGGAGTACGCCGGGGAGCTGGCACGGCTCGCCGCGCTGGACGACCGGGGGCGTCCGCCGGGGTGGCGGCTGTCGCCGTGGGCGGTCACCGCCTACCTGCTCGGCGGTGAGCTCTCCGACGGGACGGTCATCACGCCCAAGTACGTCGGGCCGCGGCGGCTGGTGGAGGTGGCGGTCGCGACCCTGGCGACCGACCGGGCGCTGCTGCTGCTCGGCGTGCCGGGCACCGCCAAGACCTGGATGTCGGAGCATCTGGCGGCGGCGATCAGCGGTGACTCGACCCTGCTGGTGCAGGGCACGGCCGGCACCGCGGAGGAGGCGGTCCGCTACGGCTGGAACTACGCGCGGCTGCTGGCCGAGGGCCCGTCCGAGGCGGCGCTGGTGCCCAGCCCCCTGATGCGGGCGATGCGGCTCGGCGCCGTCGCGCGGATCGAGGAGCTCACCCGGATGCCCTCCGACGTCCAGGACGCGCTCATCACCCCCCTGTCGGAGAAGACCCTGCCGGTCCCCGAACTCGACACCGAGGTCCAGGCACGCCGCGGCTTCTGCGTCATCGCCACTGCCAACGACCGCGACCGCGGCGTCAACGAGCTGTCCAGCGCGCTGCGCCGCCGGTTCAACACCGTCGTGCTGCCCGTCCCCGCCTCGGCCGAGGAGGAGGTGGAGATCGTCTCGCGCCGTGTCGCCCAGCTCGGCCGCGCCCTGGAACTACCCGAGGCCGCGACCGGCCTGGCGGAGATCCAGCGCGTCGTCACCGTCTTCCGCGAACTGCGATCGGGCGTCACCGAGGACGGCCGCACCCGGCTGAAGACGCCCAGCGGCACCCTCAGCACCGCGGAGGCGATCTCCGTCATCACCCACGGCCTCACCCTGGCCGCCCACTTCGGCGACGGCGTCCTGCGCCCGTCCGACATCGCGGCCGGCCTCCAGGGCGCCATCGTCCAGGACCCGTCCTCCGACCGCGTCGCCTGGCAGGAGTACCTGGAGACCGTCGTCCGCGACCGCGGCGACTGGCGCGACCTCTACCGCGCCTGCCGCGACCTCCCCACCTGACCCCGATCCGCCGCCACCGCCAGATCCTCGGTCGTCGGCTCGCTGCGTCCGTCCTGTTGTCATCCGTCCGCTTCCGCCCACGTATCCACGGAGGTCCGCTTGACCGTCGAGGTCTTCGGCATCCGCCATCACGGCCCGGGGTCGGCCCGCGCTCTGCGCCGCGCCCTGGACGTCTACCGCCCCGACATCGTCCTCGTCGAGGGGCCGCCCGAGGCCGACCCGCTTCTGCCGCTGGCCGCCGATCCCACGATGGTCCCGCCCGTGGCGCTCCTGGCCTACACCCACGCCGACACCGCCGACCGCCGTGCGGCCTTCTGGCCCTTCGCCGCCTTCAGCCCCGAATGGATCGCCCTCCAGCACGCGCACGCCCGTCATCTTCCCGTCCGCTTCATCGACCTTCCCGCCGCGCACACCCTCGCCGTGGCAGCCGAGTCCGGGCAGGCCGCGAACGACGTGGCGGCGCCGCTCGACGGCGGAGAGCCATCGCTTGACGACGGGAAATCTGGGCTCGGCGATGGGAAGCCGGGGTTGGTGGAGAGGGCGCGGCGGGATCCGCTGGGCGTGCTGGCGGAGGCGGCCGGATACGACGACGCCGAGCGGTGGTGGGACGACGTCATCGAGCACCGGGGGCAGGAGGACGTGTTCGCGGCGGTCGCCGAGGCGATGGGCGTGCTGCGGGAGGGGATGGAGCGGGCCGGATCCGAGCGGGAGGAGCGGCGGGAGGCGTGGATGCGCCAGGGGGTGCGGCGCGCCGTCCGTGAGGGGTTCGAGCGGGTCGCCGTGGTGTGCGGTGCCTGGCATGTGCCGGCGTTGACGGCGAAGGTGCCGGCCGGGCGTGACGTCGCCACGCTGAAGGGGCTGCCGAGGACCAAGGTGGCGGTGACCTGGGTGCCGTGGACCCACGGACGGCTGGCGCAGGACTCCGGGTACGGGGCGGGTGTGCGTTCGCCGGGCTGGTACCGGCATCTGTTCCGGTATCCGGACCGGCCCGTCGAACGCTGGCTGACCGAGGCGGCGCGGCTGCTGCGCGCGGAGGGCCTCGCGGTGTCGCCGGCCCATGTGATCGAGGCGGTGCGGCTGGCCGAGGCCCTCGCCGTGCTGCGCGAACGGCCGCTGGCCGGCCTCGACGAGCTCACCGAGGCCACCCGCGCCGTCCTGTGCGAGGGCGCCGATCTGCCGCTGGAGCTCATCGCCCGGCGCATGGTCGTCGGCGAGGAACTCGGCTCGGTGCCCGACGGCACCCCGATGGTGCCGCTCCAGCGCGACCTGCTCGCCCAGCAGAAGCGGCTCCGCTTCAAACCGTCGGCCGAGGCCAGGGAGGACACCCTCGACCTGCGCAGGCCCGTCGACCTCGAACGCAGCAGGCTGCTGCACCGGCTGCGGGTCCTGGACGTCGCCTGGGGGACGCCCGTGTCCTCCGGCAGATCAGGCCGGTCGCTGGGCACCTTCAAGGAGCCGTGGGCGCTGGCGTGGCATCCGGAGTTCGACGTCCGGCTGATCGAGGCGGGCGTGTGGGGCACCACGGTGCGCGGAGCGGCCGCCGAACGGATCCGCGCCGGTGCCGCCGAGGCACGGGAGCTGCCGGAGCTGACCGCGCTGGTCGAGCGGTGCCTGCTCGCCGATCTGGACGAGGCGCTGCCCGCGGTGATGGACGCCCTCGCCGGCCGTGCCGCCGCCGACCACGACGCGGTCCGGCTGATGGCCGCGCTCCCCCCGCTGGTACGGGCGCTGCGTTACGGCGACGTGCGCGGCACCCCTACGGGTCCGCTGCGCGCCGTCGTGGACGGCCTGGTCGTCCGGATCTGCCTGGGCCTTCCCCGCGCCGCCGCCTCCCTGGACGACGA
>JAFACJ010000134.1 GCA_023425615.1 Actinomycetes bacterium | reverse complement strand
CCGAGACTCTTTGAGAGGGACCGACATGCGGTTGCGTGACTTCATGCTCGACACCGCGCCCCTGCGGGAGAGCCCGGCCTTCCGGGCGATCTTCATCGCCCGTACGGTGTCGCTGCTGGGGATCGGGATGGCGGCGGTGGCGCTCTCCTACCAGGTCTACGAACTCACCGGATCGTCGTTCGGAGTGGCCATCACGACGGCGGTGATGAGCCTGACGATGCTGCTGGGATCGCTGGCGGGCGGTGTGCTGGCCGACCGGATGGACCGGCGTCCCCTGATCGTGGCGTCCCGGGCCGCGGCGGGGCTGGGATTCGTGGGGCTGGCCGCCAACGCCTTCGCCCCCGAGCCCGCCTCATGGGCCGTCTATGTGTGCGTCGGCTGGAACGGCCTGGCCAACGGGGTCAGCACGACCGCGCTCATGGCGGCGACGCCCGCGCTGGTGCCGCCGGGGAGGCTTCCGGCGGCGGGCGCGCTCATCTCGCTGACCGGGCAGATCGGCTCCATCGCCGCGCCCGTCCTGGGCGGGGCCGTCATCGCGCTGTGGAACCCCGGATGGGCGTACACCGTCACCGCCGCCGCCACGGCGCTCACCGTGCTGCTGCTGGCCCGGCTGGCGCCGCTGCCTCCCCGGCGGAGGAAGGACGAGGAGGACACGGCCTCGCTGCGCTCGGCGTTCGGGTTCGCGGTGCGCCATCCGACGGTGGGAGGGCTGCTCCTGCTCGGTGCGCTCACGGCGCTGTTCGGGGTGCCGACCGTGCTGTTCCCCGAGTTCGTCGACACGAGGTTCGGCGGCGCGGAGATGGCCCTGGGGCTGCTCTACACGGCCCCCGCGGTCGGGGCGATGGCCGTCTCGGCGACCAGCGGATGGCTGGGGCGCACCCGGCGCCCCGGGCTCGTGCTGCCGGGGGCCGCCGTCCTCGGCGGCCTGGCGACCGCCGGGTTCGGTATGAGCGGGTCGCTGCCCGTCGCGCTCGTCATGCTCGCGGTCACGGGGGCGGCGGGCGTCGTGTACGAGGTGCTGGAGTACTCCCTGGTGCAGCACCTCACACCGGACGGCCTGCGAGGGCGGATCAACGGCGTCGTCAGCGCCGAGGACACCGCGGGACGCGTCCTGGCCGGGGGCGAGGCGGCGCTGCTGGCCCGCTGGTTCAACCCGGGCGGGGCGGCGGTCGTCAACGGCGTGGTCTGCGCGGTGAGCGCGCTGCTGGTGGCGGCCGCCGTGCCGGGGCTGCGCAAGGCGACGCTGGCCAGGGCGGAGACGGCGCCTTGACCCGGTGCGATCCGGCGCATGGGGGTGTCCTCTGGCCGACACAGGTCGACCTCCCACCGATACCCCGCCGAGAAAAGGCAAGGCTAACCTAAGCAATACTTCCGAGACCGCCGGAAGAACCACTCCCCCGCACGCGAAACCGAAGGAACGACGGAACGCCATGGACCGCAGCAACCCCCGCGAGCGCGTAGCCCTGCACCACCGAGAGGGAAGCGGCGTGGTCCGCATCGGCTACCCCATCTGCATCCGCACCGCCACCGTCCTGCGGCGGGTCCAGGTGACGCCGAACGTCATCCGGGTCACGGTGGGCGGCCCGGGGCTCGACGGATTCCACTCCTACCAGGCCGACGACCACTTCAAGATCGTCTTTCCCGACCCCGACGGCACCCTCCGGCTCCCCGTCCCCGACGAGGAGCTGTCGCTGGACTGGCCCCACCCGTCGCCCACGGCACGCCGGTACACCGTGCGCCGCTACGACGCCGCGGCACGCGAGATGGACATCGACGTCGTGGTGCACGAGGGCGGCGTCGGCTCGGCCTGGGCGGTCTCGGCGACGCCCGGCGACGACGTCGCCATCGCCGGCCCGCCCGGAGCCAAGGCGTTCCCGCACAACTACGGCCACTACCTGTTCGCCGTCGACCTGACGGCCGTCCCCGCGGTCGCCCGCTGGCTGGAGGAGTCACCCGAGGACGTCTCCGCGCAGATCGTCATCGAGACCGACGACGACGCCGACCACGCCTACCCGCTGGCGTCGCGGGCGGGCGTCTCGGTCACCTGGCTCGTGCGCTCCGGCACCCGCTCCTCGCTCGCCGAGACCGTGCGGTCCCTCACCCTGCCCGACACGCGGACCTTCCTGTTCGCCGCCGGCGAGGCCGACGACATCAAACCGCTGCGCGCGTGGAGCAAGGGAAGGTTCGACTCGCTGTTCACCGGCTACTGGAAGCGCGGAGTAGCCGATCTTGACGACTGATCTCGTCCGGCGCACCGCCGTCCTCGCCGGCGCCCTCGTCCTCCTCGCCGCCGCCGCGTGCGCCGGCATCTGCGTGGGAGCGCAGGCGATCGCGCCCGGCGAGGTGCTGCGGGCGTTCACCGACCCTTCGGGGAGCACCGAGCACCTCATCGTCCGCGACGTGCGGGGCCCGCGCACGCTCCTCGCCGTCTGCGTGGGCGCGGCACTGGGGACGGCCGGGGCACTGGTCCAGACGCTGACCCGCAACCCGCTCGCCGAACCCGGGGTCCTCGGCGTCACCGCGGGCGCCGGCTTCGCCATCACGGCGGGCGCGTCGCTCGGACTGGCCGGATCGCAGGCCGCGCAACTGCTGCTGGCGTTCGCCGGAGCCGTGGTCAGCGCACTCATCGTCTACTCCGTCGGACGGACCGCACCGCTACGGCTCGTCCTGGCGGGAACGGCACTCACCTCGCTGCTCGCCGGGGTGTCCCTGGGCCTGCGCCTCCTCCAGCCGGAGGTCTTCGACAAGTTCCGCTTCTGGTACGTCGGCTCCCTCGCCGGACGCGAGCAGACGCCCTTCCTGCTCCCTCTCGTCCTGCTGCTCCTCGCCCTCGCCGGGGCCATGGCCGTGACCCGCCCGCTGAACGCCCTCGCCCTCGGCGAGCAGGTCGCCGCGACGCTCGGCGCCCGCGTCCTGCGCGTCCGCGTGGCGGTCCTCGTCCTGATCACCGTGCTCGCCGCGACCGCCACCGCGGTGGCGGGCCCGATCGCCTTCGTCGGCCG
>JAFACJ010000117.1 GCA_023425615.1 Actinomycetes bacterium | reverse complement strand
CGCCCGCCTGGTTGGGGGGGGGGGGGGTGGGCGGCCCCGCCGCCGACGTCGAGGCCGCCATGGACGGCGACCTGTGGACGCCGTTCCCCGACCCGGAGGCCGACGCGGACCCGGCGGTCCTGCGCTTCACCCGAACGGAGCCGTCCCATGGTTGATCCCGGCACGATGCGCCTGCACGACGCGGTCCGCCCGGCGCTCGTCGCGGACACCTACAAGTTCACCGTGCAGACCGATCCGGGCCACGGCGCCGCGGTGATGGGCGGCGAGCGCTACGTGGCGGTGGAGGCGCCCAGGTTCAGGATCGAGGCCAGGGAGATCGTCTCGGCCTTCCCGATGCCGGGCAGCCGCGGCGGATACGACGATCAGCTGCCGTGGGTCGCGCTGCGCCGCCGCACCCTGCCATGGGAGCGGCGCGGAGCGTCCGCCGACCGCGCCTCGCCTTGGCTGGCCCTGGTGGTGACCCTGCCGGGCGAGGCGGAGTTGGTCGAGGCTCCGCTCGCCGCGGTGGTCGGTCCCGCCGCCGCGGCCCGGTTCGGTGCGGACCCCGGCCCGGTGACGGCGCTGAGGTTCCCCAGCGCTGCGGCGATGGCCTCGGTCCTACCGAGCGAGTCCGACGCCCGGCTGCTGTGCCATGTCCGGGAGGTGAATCAGGCCGACACGGAGTTGGCCGGGAACGACGACGACGGCTGGGTGTCGGTGGTGGTCGCCAACCGGATGATCACCACCGACACCGAGACCCTCTGGCGGGCGACGCTCATCTCCCGAGAGCACCGCGACGATCTGGCGACCGGTTCGCCGCAGACCGCCGCCGTGCTCGCTCTGGCGAGCTGGGAGTTCACCGGCACCGGTGGCGCGTCGTTCCAGACCCTGGTCACCGGTCTTGACCGCGCTGCTTTCGGCGCGGAGCACCGCAAGGGGGTCGCCCTCGATCGAACCGGCCACGACGGAAAGACCATCCGGGTCCGCTACCGTTCGCCGCTGAGCCCTGCGGCGGATCCGGACGAGGCGCCTGACATCACTCGGATCGCCGCTCGCGAGCTGGGACGGCTCCTGGCTGCCGCCGACGGGCGTCTGGTGGGAGAACTGGTGACCTGGAGGCGGTCACGGTTGACCGACGCCGCGCGGCAGGTCACCACGGACCTCCTCAGCTCCGCCCACAGGGCGCAAAGCGTCTCTGCACCGGCCGGTCACCGAGCCTCCGCTGCCCTCGCCGCGCTCGGCCAGATCGCCTTCACAACGGCCGCCGACCCGCTGCCAGCGGCCAGGCCCACGGGATTTCCGGCCGCGGCGCCCGGACGGGAGGACCTATGAGACCTCTCGTCCCGCCCGAGGCCTTGCTCAACCGGCATCGAGCCGCCGACTCCGACCGGCTGTCGGCCTCGGCCGACGGCGGAGGACCGCCCGAGCTGGTGCTGAACCGGCTCGCCGACCTCGCCCTGCTGCACGGAGTTCCCTTCGAATACCTCGTGCCGGACCCGGCGCTGCTTCCGCCGGAATCCCTGCGCTTCTTCAGGATCGACCCGCAATGGGTGGCCGCGCTGCACGCGGGGGTGCTCGCCGTGGGCGAGCGCTCGACCGCGGACGCCCTGGCCCGGCGCGCGTCAGGCGTCCCTAAGGTGGCCTCACGCACCGCCGCGGTCCGGGACCGGCGGCGGGGGCGGGCCTGCGACGCCGCGAACGAGGAGACCGAGGTGACCGGTTTCCTGCTGCGCTCCCAGCTGGTGACGGACTATCCGGGCCTTCAGGTGCGCGGGGCCGCCGGACCGGCGGCAGCCCCTCTCCTCCGGCTCGACCGCCCGGCCGCCGGAGTGCTCATCGCGCTGTTCGCCGGGATATTGACCTCGGTCACACTCGAGGAACCCCATCACGGGATCCGGCTAGGCGTGGACGGCGATCTTGGAGCCGCGTTCGTGCGGTTGCGCGGCAGTGACGGCCGACTGGTCCAGCAAGGCGGAGCGGCGCCTGGCGTCCCCGTGCCCTTCCGTCCGGGCGGCGCGACGGACGTGATCGACGTCACCGAGCTAGCGCGGCGCATCACCCAGGCCGCGGTGCCAGGCGTTCCGCCCGTGGTCGGGAGCGGGACCCTCGCCCTCCAACTGTTCCAGGCTCCGGTGCGGCAACGATTCGAACGGCCGTCGCCATGACCCGACTACTGGTTCCCATCGACGTCAGCGTGCTGGTCGAACGTACTCCAGGCGAGATCTACGCCCGCACCGACTTCACCGCGGCCGATCTCATGGTGGAGAAACCGACCCGCCAGCAGGTCGCGCCCCCGCCGTTCGCCGACGCGGGCGTCCGGGCGCCCGGCATCCATCTGCACTGGTCGCTTCCGGACGCGCTGGCCCGGTACGACCGGTCGGCCCGCAGGTTCCGGCGGTTGCCCTGCCGGTGGGTGGTGATCCGCACCAGCGGCCCGTCCGCACCGGGGCCGAGGGCGGTGAGGGCTTGGCTCCTCCCCGACATCCACCGGCCCGTTCCGCAGGTGGTGCCGCTTCCGTCCCCGATCCCGCCCGTGTCGGGGACGGCCGACCTGGACATCACCGGGCCCTATCACGTGGATCCGAGCTGGTTCTCCTTCTACGACACGACCGTGAACAGGCTGTCCTTCCACGACGATCTCGCCGACGGGCCGACCGGGCCGTTGAACTACCTGGTCTGCGGGTGGTACGCCCGGACGAGCCTGGATCCGCTGATCGCCGGAGACCGCCCCACGAGCGAGGCCGCGCTGCGCGAACGGCTGGCCGCGCTGGGCTGGTCCTTGCCGGGCCCCGTCTCCCGGTTGCCGTCGGGAAGCCTCTTCCACGGGGCCGCCGTGGCGATCGGATGGCCGGAGCCCGGATGGCCGGGCGACGGCGCAGGTGCGCTTCTTCCCGAACTGGACACCAGGCCCGATTCTTCGGCGGTCCGCATGCAGCTCGGGGACGGTGTCGCGGCCGCACTCGGCGGGCTCATGGCGGACGATCCTTCGAGCGCGGCACTGGTCGAACTGCTGGTCGGTGGCGAGATCCACGAGCTCGGTTCACTGAGCGGCGAGCAGCGCGCGGCGCGGGCCGCCCACCGCGACCGGTTCGTCGTGGCCGTCCCGCCCCCGACCGAGGACGAGGCCGTGTTCGTGCCGGAGGCGCTGGCCGAGCCGGAGGCGGTCGTGTTCATGCCGCCTGCGGATGTGACGCAGCCGGTGCGCGGCGGGCTGCACGATGCCGATGTGCTGGCCCGGGGATCCGGGGTGCGGGCAGCCGCGGCCGACAACGCCGTTGATCCTGGCGAACTCGACCGGGTCAACCGGCCAGAGCCGCGCACCTACCTTCCGCTCGATCCGCAGATCGTGCTGTCAGGTGCGGGTCGGACCTACCGGCACGGTGAGGACGGACGGTTCGACCCACGCGGATCACTGCGCTGTCGGCTCAGCGGACAGACGGTCACCACGCTGGGACGGCCGGGCGAGAACGACTGGGTCGGCGGCGCCGTGCTGCCGCTCGCGGGCGAAGGACAGGACCTGCCCATCTCGGTGCTTCCGGGTGATCTGGCCGCAGAGGTGACCGCCCTGCTCGTCGAAGTTCAGGCGCTCGATCCTTCGGTGAATCCCGGCAGCGAGACTGCCGACCCGCTTGCGGAACTACGGGGCGCCTGGCTGGCGGCGGTCGCCCGGGCGAACCTTCCCTGGGCGGATCCGGACGAGCCGATCCCTCCGGCCAGGACCGACGGGGTGCCGCCCCTGCCGCTCGCCTTGACGCTGCCGGGCCGTCCGTGGCATCCACTCGTCCTCGACTGGAGCCTGGCCTGGTCACCCTCCGAGCGCGGCGCTCACGACTGGAGGCTCGGCGAACTCGACTTCGAACCAGCGGGTCCGCCGTCCGAATCGGCGCCACGGACGGTCACCGGACGCTCCCTGCTCACCTCGGCGCCCGCCCGGATGCTGGCCGACGGAGTCAGGACGGCGATCGCGGTGCTGAGCCACGACCCGTCGGGGTCGCAGGCGCTGGACGCGCTGGTGATCGGGACCGGAGCCGCCAACCTCGACGACCTCGTATCCCGGTTCGCCCACGCCGACCTGATCGGAGCCCAACTGGACGGCTACCTGGACCGGCTGCGCGGCACGCCCCCGGGAACCTGGATCGGCAGGTCCGGCATCGTGGGTGCCGGATCCGCCCGGCGCAAGGCGGAACGCGACGAGGAATACGAGTCGGAGCCGCTGATCGCCGGGACGTTCCGGCCTTCGGCGCTGCGGCTGGTCGATACGTTCGGCCGCACGCTGACTCTGGACCCGTCCGCCGTCACCATCAGCCGTGATCTACGCCATCCGGACGAACCCGGTGTCGCGCTGCAGCGGCCCAGGCTCACTGCCCCCGCAACGGTGGAGTTCCGGTACATCGATCCGCTGGCCGAAGGCGACATCTCGCGGGCCGATGTCTCCGCCGCCACCACTCCGCTGCTGGGGTTCCTGACTCCGAGCCCGTTCGACCGGGATCTGGAGGTGCACGACGCGGCCGGAGCGCCGCTCGGGCAGCTACGGATCGGTCCTGCGGGACGGGTGGTGTGGGAGCCCGTCCCCGGAGACGTGGAGTCCGGAGGGCTGCCTGCTTCGAGAGCGATCGGAACCGGTAACCGGGCGCTGCGGGCATTCACCGGAATCGTCGAGGGCATCCTGGCTGCGGACGCTGAGCGTCCGGGCACCGATCCGGCCGACAGCGTCCTCGTCGAGCTACTCGATGCCCTCGACAC
>JAFACJ010000115.1 GCA_023425615.1 Actinomycetes bacterium | reverse complement strand
GGCGAGGAGTACACCTGGCGTGAGCTCGACCTGCGGACCGACGTGCTGGCCGGCGGCCTGTCCGCCCGCGGCGTCGGTCCGGGCGACGTGGTGGCCATCCTCGCGGTGAACTGCCTGGAGTTCGTCGAGGTGCTGTTCGCCGCGCTGAAACTCGGCGCCGTCGTCGCGCCGCTGAACATCCGGTGGACGGGCCGGGAGCTGGCGCATCCGCTGCGCGACTCCGCGGCCAAGGTCCTGCTCACCGAGGAGCGGTTCGCCGGGCGCGTGCACGAGGCGCTCTCCACCCTGCCGGACCTGCTGGTGGTCACCCGTGACGGCGGCGACGGCTTCACGCCCCTGGACGCCCTGCGCGACGGGAGGACTCCGCCGCCAGCCGTGGACGTCGCCCCCGACGCCACCGCCTTCATGGTCTACACCTCGGGGACGACGGGCTTCCCCAAGGGCGTCCTGATCAGCCACTCGAACGTGATCTACGCGGGCATCGCCAAGGTGGTGCCCAACGGGCTGACCCCCGACGACAGGCTGCTGGTCACCAATCCGCTGGCCTACACCAGCGGCTGCCTCACCAAGTTCCTGCAGACCGGGTTCATGGCGGGCGCCGCCTCCTATCTGGTGGACGAGTTCGACGCCGAGTCGACGCTGGAGCAGATCGAACGGCACCGCATCACCACGATGTCGTCGGTGCCGGTGATCGTGGAGAGGATGATGGCCTCGCCCTCCTTCGGCGTCCGCGACCTGTCCTGCCTGAAGAAGATCTGGGTCGGCGGCGCCCCGGTCCCCCCGTCGCTGCTGGCCGCGTGGCACGACAGGGGGATCCCGCTCGTGCAGGCGTACGGGCTCACCGAGGTCTCCGGCGCGTGCGTCCTCAGCCTGCACGCCGGGGAGGCCGGGTCCAAGGCGGGGTTCGCGGGCCGCGCCATGCTCTTCCACAGCGTCAGGATCGCCCGGCCCGACGGCTCGACGGCCGAGCCCGGGGAGGTGGGCCAGATCCTCATCAAGGGCCCCGCGGTGATGAAGGGCTACCACGGCCTCCCGGAGGAGAGCCGTGCCGCCCTGGCCGGGGGGTGGCTGCACACCGGCGACCTCGGCCTCCGCGACGACGAGGGCTATATCAAGATCGTCGACCGGAGCGGCGACATGCTCATCTCGGGAGGTCTCAACGTCTATCCGGCGGAGATCGAGCGCGCGCTCGCCGGGCTGTCGGGCGTCGAGGAACTCGCCGTCATCGGGGTGTCCGACCCCCGCTGGGGCCAGGTGCCGCTCATGGTCGTCCCCGACGCCGCCCGTGTCGACCGCGACGCGCTCGTCCTGCGCTGCAGGAGCGCGCTGGCGGACTACAAGCGGCCCTCCGCCGTCGTGGGCTTCGGCGGCCCGCTGCCCCGCACCCTGTCCGGCAAGATCGAGAAGAACCTCCTGCGGCAGCGGTTCAAGGACGTGCCGTCCGACGCGGTACGCCTCTGACCCGCCGTCTCCTCCACCGTCCAGCGGGGCGGCGGGCGCGCCGCCCCGCTCCACCACGCGAAAGGCAGGGACCACCGATGAAGATCTCCCCGTCGCGGGAGGGCAGCGCCAACGCGCAGCACTTCCGCCGGGTGATGGGACGGCTGCCGACGGGAGTCACCGTCATCACGGCGATCGACGACACCGGACGCCCGGTCGGCATGACCATCGGCTCGGTGACCTCGGTCTCCCTGGACCCGCCGCTGTTCGCGTTCCTCCCCGACCGGCGCTCCGGCAGTTTCGCGCGGATCAGGACCGCCACGTCCTTCTGCGTGAACGTGCTCGGCGCCGACGCCGAGGAGCTGTGCCGCGCCTTCGCCGGCCGTGGTGACGACAAGTTCTCCGGCGTCGAGTGGGCTCCGGCCCCCTCGGGCGCGCCCGTGCTCGCCGGGAGCATCGCCTGGATCGACTGCGCCTTCGACCGGATCATCGAGGCCGGCGACCACTACTTCGTCACCGGAGCGGTCACCGACCTCGACGTCATCCGTGACGGTCTGCCGCTGCTGTTCTTCCAGGGCGGTTACGGGCGTTTCCAGCCCCGCACCATCACCGCGGGTCCGGAGGCCGCCCTCGTCGACCAGTTCCGCGCCGTGGACATCGCCCGGCCCTTCCTGGAGTCCCTGGCGCAGGAACACGACATGGAGTGCCTCACCGTCGGCCGCGTCGGCGCGGAGATGGTGATCACCTCGAGCGTGGGGAGCCCGAGCGGCAGCCGTCCGCCCGCCCGGGTCGGGCAGCGGATCCCCTTCGTCCCTCCCCTGGGCGGGCTGTTCGCCGCCTGGGGGCCTCCGGAGGTCCGCGAGGGCTGGCTCGACCGTTCCGACGGCCCCGCCGACCGCGCCCGCAACGAGGAGCTCCTCGACGCGCTCGGGGAACGCGGCTGGTCCATCGCGATGGAAGGCGCGCACCGGGAGATCGAGGCGGCGCTCTCCCGTGTCCCCCTGCGCGGCCTCGGCGACGTCGACGTCCACGAGATCCGCCAGGCACTGGAGCGCATGGGCGAGTACGAGATCCTCCACTCGCTGCTCCCCGACCGCAAGTACGACGTCCGCCAGATCGGCGTTCCCGTCTTCGCCGCCGACGGGAGCGTCACGCTCCTCCTCGTGCTCTACCGGCTTCCCCCGGGCTGGGACGGAACCCGTGTCAGCACGGTCGTGGAGGCGCTCCTCGACGCCGCCCGCCGGATCGGCGCGAGCGCCCGGGAGACCGGGTAAGGCGCCTCCCCCGTCGGTGGTCCTCCCGCACGCCCCTGGACCTGGGGCGTGCGGAGGCGGTTCAGGGGCGGAGCGTCAGCGCGTACTCGGGGATCTCGATCATCGGGGGGCGCTCGTCCACGGTGGTGTCGCGGGCGGCGGGGACGTAGCCGGAGGCGCCGCGGTGGAACTGGGTGAGCTGCGGCGAGGGCGACGACAGGGGCAGCATCAGACCATGCCGGTCCAGCCGCGACCAGGCGGTCTGCAGGATCTGGGCGGACATCGCCGCCAGCACGTCGGTGGACTGGTGGGAGTGCTCGCGCACCCCCAGGTCGACCTGGGCGATCCCGTCCAGGCCGACGGCGGCGACGGCGTCGAGCAGCATCCCGATCTCGACGCCGTAGCCGGTCATGAACGGCAGGCGC
>JAFACJ010000093.1 GCA_023425615.1 Actinomycetes bacterium | reverse complement strand
GCCTGTGCATCATCGACGAGGAGCAGCGCTTCGGCGTCGAGCACAAGGAGGAGCTCAAGCGGCTGCGCACCCAGGTGGACGTGCTGGCGATGTCGGCGACGCCGATCCCGCGCACCCTGGAGATGGGTCTGACCGGCATCCGCGAGATGTCCACGATCCTGACGCCGCCGGAGGAGCGCCATCCCGTCCTGACCTTCGTCGGCCCCTACGACGAGAAGCAGATCGCCGCCGCGATCCGCCGTGAGCTGCTGCGCGAGGGCCAGGTCTTCTTCGTCCACAACCGGGTGAAGTCCATCAACAAGGTCGCCGCGACGCTGAAGGAGCTGGTGCCCGAGGCGAGGGTCGCCACCGCGCACGGGCAGATGAACGAGCAGCAGCTCGAGAAGGTCATGGTCGACTTCTGGGAGAAGAACTACGACGTCCTGGTCGCCACCACGATCGTGGAGTCGGGTCTGGACATCCCCAACGCCAACACCCTCATCGTGGACCGGGCCGACACCTACGGCCTGTCGCAGCTCCACCAGCTGCGCGGCCGGGTCGGCCGGGGCAGGGAGCGGGCGTACGCCTACTTCCTGTACCCGCCGGAGGCGCCGCTGTCGGAGACCGCGCACGAGCGGCTGGCGACGATCGCCCAGCACACCGAGGTCGGCGCCGGCATGTTCGTGGCGATGAAGGACCTGGAGATCCGCGGCGCCGGCAACATCCTGGGCGCCGAGCAGTCGGGCCATGTCGCGGGCGTCGGGTTCGACCTGTATGTGCGGATGGTCGGCGAGGCGGTGCGCGAACTGAAGGCCGAGCCGGAGCCGTCGGCGCCGGAGACCAAGGTCGAGCTGCCGGTGGACGCCCACATCCCGCACGAGTACGTGCCGGGGGAGCGGCTGCGCCTGGAGGCATACCGGCGTATCGCGGGCATCACCTCCGACACGGAGATCCCCGAGGTCGCCGAGGAGCTCAAGGACAGGTTCGGTGCGCTGCCCGTCCCGGTGCTCAATCTGCTGGAGGTCGCCCGCTTCCGGGCCAAGGCCCGCCGCGCCGGGCTCACCGAGGTGGTGCTGCAGGGCAACTTCGTGCGGTTCGCCAAGGCCGGCGGCGAGGACCCGATGCTGCCGGAGTCACGGCAGGTCCGCATGCAGCGCCTGTACCCCAAGAGCCTCATGAAGCCGGGCCAGATCCTGGTGCCCACGCCCAAGACCGCGCCGCTCGGCGGCCGCCCGCTGCGCGACGGCGAGATGCTCCGCTGGGCCACCGAGTTGGTGGAAGCCCTTTTTCTTGACCAGATCAGTAAGGTGTGACGGTGATCAAAAAGATCCTCGTCTCCACGGTGCTCCTGCTCACCGTCACGGCCTGCGGGGAGCAGGCCCGTATGGGCGCCGCCGCCACCTTCGGCGACGGCCCGCGCATCAGCGAGGCGGAGCTGAACGACGCCGTCGCCGAGTGGCAGGACTCCTACCGGAGCAACCCGCTGCCGGCCCAGCAGCTCACCCTGACCGATCCGGAGTCCACCCAGCGCAGTGTGCTCAGCCGTCTGATCGCGCTGCGGGTCAGCGAGCGTGCGGCCGAGGACCGCGGCATCGTGGTCAGCTCCGCGCAGGTGGACGGCATCGTCCGCCAGGTCGCCCCGGACGGCGACGACCGGCCCTTCCGGCTGTTCACGCTCTCCTACGGCATCCCGCCGAGCCTGAGCCGCGAGTTCGCCCGGATGATCGTGATCAACGACCGGCTCGCGACCGGGGCGGGCTCGGACGCCGCCGCCAACGAGCAGGTGCACCAGGCGCTGCTGCAGACCGCGCGGACCATGAGAATCAAGATCAACCCGCGGTACGGCTCCGGCTATGACGAGGGACTGCTGAAGCCGTCGGTGACCCGGCTGTCGAGCCAGGAGACCGGGTCGGCATGAGCCTGGTCCTGCTGGCCACCACCCACCGCGTCGCGCCCGGCCTGCTCACCTGGCGGGCCTGGAGCGCGCTGCGCGGCTCGCGGGTGCTGACCGCCGCCGGCGACCATCCGCAGCTTCCCTTCCTGCGGGAGGCGGGCGTGGAGGCCGAGGTGGTGGAGCCGGACGCCCGCGCGGTGCTGGACGCGGCGCGGGGCGCGGACGTCGTCTGGCTGGCGGCGCCCGACGGGGACGCGGCGTTCGCCGAGCGGCTCGGCGAGCTGCTCGCCGACGGCTCGGGGGAGCCGGTGGACGTCGAACTCGTGCACGGCTCCTATGACCTGCCGGGCGCGCGGCTGCTGGACGTCGTGGCGGTGATGGGGCGGCTGCGCCGCGAGTGCCCGTGGGACCGTGAGCAGACCCATGAGTCGCTCGTGCCGTATCTGGTGGAAGAGACGTACGAGACGGCCGATGCGGTCGCCTCCGGCGATCTGGTGGCGTTGCGGGAGGAACTGGGCGATGTCCTGATGCAGGTGGCGTTCCATTCCGCTGTCGCCGCCGAGCGCGGCGAGGAGGGCTTCACCATCGATGACGTCGCCGCCGGCATCGTCGACAAGCTCATCCGCCGCCACCCGCATGTCTTCGCCGAGGTGGACGTCGCCGACGCCGCCGAGGTGGAGACCAACTGGGACGCCATCAAGAAGGCGGAGAAGGGCGAGCGCCCGCTGCTGGCCGGGGTCCCCCTCTCCCAGCCGGCGCTGCTGGAGGCGGCGCAGCTCGTGCGCCGCGCCCGCAAGGCGGGCGCGCCCGAGGAGCTCTTCGCCGGGTACGACGAGCACGCCACCCCCGCCGAGGAGTCCGAGCGCGGGCTGAGGGAATGGTCTCAGCGCTTCAGGACACGGGTGGAGGAATGGGAGCGACTCACCCGGGGATGAGCTCTGTATGAGCGAAGCCCGCCCCCCGGGTCCTGCTGGTTATCGGACATCTGTCCGGTCTATGGTGTGCCGCATGGAAGCGGACGGTGCGCAGGACAGAGCCGGGGCGGTGCGGAGGCTCGCGGGCTACAGCCTGCTGGCCGGGGTGCTGGCCGGGTTGCTCCTGCTGCCGCTGGCCTGCGCGGCCGGGGTGGGGGCGCGGGACTCGGCGGACTGGCTGATGAGCGAGCCGGTCGACCTCGATGACCTCAGGGCGCCGCAGCGCTCCCAGATCCTTGCCTCCGACGGCTCGCTCATCGCCACCTTCTACCGGCAGAACCGGGTGGACGTGCCGCTGGAGAAGATGTCGCCGGTCATCCGCCAGGCGGTGCTGGCCATCGAGGACGCCCGCTTCTACGAGCACGGCGCGCTCGACACCCGCGGCACCCTGCGCGCCTTCATGTCCAACCTCAACAGCACGGGCGAGACGGCGCAGGGCGGCTCGGGCATCACCCAGCAGTACGTCAAGAACCTGCTGTACATGAACGCCCAGACCGACCAGGAGCGGCAGGAGGCGGTGGAGACCACCCCGGGCCGCAAGATCCGCGAACTGCGGTACGCGATCGCCGCCGAGCGCTCCTACTCCAAGGACGAGATCCTGGAGCGGTACCTGAACATCGCCTACTTCGGCGACGGCGCGTACGGCGTCGAGGCCGCGTCACGGCGGTACTTCTCCGTCCCGGCGTCCAAGCTCAGCCTCAGCCAGGCGGCGACGCTGGCCGGCATCCTCAAGAACGGCAACTTCTACAACGCCCGGCTGAACGGCGAGGGCGCCCGCAACCGGCGCGACATCGTGCTGGACCGGATGGCCGAGCTGGGCTGGATCACCTCGGAGAAGGCGGCGAAGGAGAAGGCGAGGCCGCTGGTCCTCAAGCTGAGCGAGACCAAGAACGGCTGCACCGAGAGCAAGGCCGCGTTCTTCTGCGACTACGTGCAGCGGGAGATCCTCACCAACCCCATCTTCGGCAAGACGAAGGAGGAGCGCGAGCGGCTGCTGTGGCTGGGCGGGCTGACGATCCGCACCACGCTGGACTGGCAGGTGCAGAACGCCGCGCACAAGGCGCTGCTGAAGCACGTCCCCGCCAAGAACAGGGAGCACAAGGCGGCGGCGCAGGTCCTCGTCGAGCCGGGCACCGGTGAGATCAAGGGCATGGACGTGGGCCGCGAACTCGGGCCCGACGAGGAGCCGGGCAAGACCTGGATCAACTTCGCCGCCGACGCCAGCCACGGCACCAGCATCGGCATGGCGGCGGGCTCGACGTTCAAGGCGTTCACCCTGGCCGCCGCGTTCGACGAGGGCATGCCGATCGGCGAGCGGATCACCGCGCCCTCCTCCTACAAGCCGACCGGGTTCCGCGACTGCAAGGGCAGGGACGTCAGCGACACCACCGCGCTGAGCAACTCCTCCGACGGCGAGGGCGGGCGCAGCTTCAGCCTCCTCACCGGCACATGGCACTCGGTCAACACCTTCTTCCTCAAGCTGGAGAAGGACGTGGGCCTGTGCGACACGGTGAAGATGGCAAAGAAGCTGGGCATCCGCCGTGCCGACGGCAAGCCGCTGCAGGAGTACGCGTCCTTCACCCTGGGCTTCAACGACGTCTCCCCGCTGCGCGTCGCCGCCGCCTACGCGGCGTTCGGGGCGCGCGGCAGGTACTGCGAGCCGATCGCCATCAAGCAGATCACCCGCACCGCGGACGGCAAGAAGATCAAGGTGCCGTCCGCCGGCTGCGAGCAGGTCCTCGACAAGGGCGTGGCGGACGCGGTGAACCATGTGCTGCGCGGCGTCCTGACCCAGGGCACCGGCCGCGGCCTCGGCCTGGGACGGCCCGCGGCCGGCAAGACCGGAACGGTCGACAACTACTCGGCCGCCTGGTTCGCCGGGTACACCCCGGAGTTGGCCTCGGCGGTCTGGGTGGGCGACCCGCGCGGCGGCTACCAGCACCCCATGACCAACGTCTGCCTGCCCACGCACTGCGGCGGTCCGGTCTACGGGGCGACGATCCCCGGGCCGATCTGGCAGGACACGATGGTCGCGGCCCTGAAGGGCGTCAAGGCCACCGGCTTCCACCGGCCTCCGTCGCACTTCTTCCGCAAGGGTTCGGGCGAGGACAGCGTCCGCATGCCGGACCTGCGCGGCCTCAAGCCCGAGCAGGCGATCGAGAGGCTCAGCGCGATGGGCCTGGAGTACCGCATCTCCGGAGGCTCGGTGCACTCCGACCGCTACCCCAAGGGCACCGTCGCGGAGACCGACCCGGGGCCCGGGTCGAGCCTCGACCCCGGCGACGGCGGCCTCATCGTCGTGCTCACCCTCTCCGACGGCCCCGAGCACCACGAGGGGCCTCCCGGCGGGGACGGGCCGTTCGACGGCGGCAACCCGTTCCTCCCCGAGCCGCCCTTCTGACCGCGGGACGCGCTGATCCGCCCGGCCCCCGGGCGGGCGGATCAGGAGAGCAGCGCCCGGATGTGGTCGGGCAGGCGGCCGTCGCGCAGGTCGGCGAGGGTGACGGCGTTGATGACCTCAAGCTGCGCGGTGTCGGCGGCACGCCACACCTGGCGCAGGGCGCCGACGAGTTCGGAGGCCTCGCCGTCGGGCGGCGCGGCGCGCTCCTCGGCCCGGGTGCCGCTGACCAGCCGCAGGACCTCGCCGACGGTGAGGTCCTCGGCGGGTCTGACCAGCCGGTAGCCGGGCTCGGGGAGGCGCTGGTTGTAGACGAGGTCGGCGCGGCGCAGATCGCCGAGGATGGACTGGAGGAAGGTCAGCGGCAGCCCGTGGGAGTCGGCGAGGGCTCCCGCCGTGAGCGCGGAGGGGTCCGCGGCGGCCAGGGCGAGCAGGGCGCGCAGTGCGTATTCGACGCGGGCGGTGACGTGCACATTCTCCCCGATTAATTCGATGACTTAACTAGGGAATTGCCGCCGGAGCGACCGCGCGATGCCACGCGGCCGTTCCGGCTCAGTCTCCTACGGTGTCGAGGCCCCAGCGGGTGCGGATCGCCCGGTCGACCACGCCGAAGAGCTGATCGACGAAGATGCCGATGATGAGGATGACGATCATCACGGAGATCATCTCGGCGGTGTCGCTCACCTCGCGGGAGAAGTGCAGCAGGGTGCCCACCGACTGCTTGTCGATGATCACCATCAGCTCACCGGCCATCAGGCTGCGCCAGGCGAACGCCCAGCCCTGCTTCAGACCCGCCACGAATGACGGGAGCGAGGCGGGGATGACCAGGTGCCGGTAGCGGGCGAGGCCGGTCAGGCCCATGGTCTTGCCCACCCGCAGCAGGATCGGCGGCGTGTAGTCCACGCCCGCGATCAGGCCGTTGGCGATGGAGGGGGCGGCGCCCAGCACCACCACGAACAGGATCGCGCCCTCGCTCAGCTTGAACAGCAGGATGGCCAGCGGGAACCAGGCGATCGACGGCATGGTCTGGAGACCGGTGATGAGCGAGCCGAACGCCCGGCGCAGCACCCAGGACTGGGAGACCAGGGCGCCGACGACACCGCCGATGAGCACCGCGAGCACGAACCCGATGAGCGCCCGCTTCATGGTCAGGGCGACAGCCGACCAGAACGTGCCGGTGGTGATCGTGTCGGCGAAGACGGGGAGCACGTCGCGCGGCCCGGGCAGCACCCACGGCTCGCGCCAGCCGCTGAGCACGACCAGCTCCCAGGCCGCCAGCGAGATGAGGACCGCGGTCATGATCGGCCACAGCGCCGACCACAGCCGCACCAGCGGGCTCTTCTTGGTACCCGCGGTCAGCTCCAGCGCGTCAAGACCCGCGATCTGGCGTTGGATCGTGCCGTTCTCCTTCACGTCCAGACCGGTGATCTGGTGCTGGATCGTGGCGCTCTTCTTCTCAAAAACCATGGCGGCTGACCTCCTCCTTGAGGCGGTCGGTGATGGTCGCGGCCAGCGAGGCCACGTCGGGGGAGTCGATGCGCCGGGGCCGTGGCAGTTCCACGGGGAAGTCCTGGATCACCCGTCCGGGCCGGCTGGAGAGCAGGACGACGCGGTCGCCCAGCCGCACCGCCTCGCGGACGTTGTGGGTGACGAACAGGACGGACAGGCGGCGTTCGCGCCAGATGCGCTCCAGCTCGTCGTGGAGCAGGTCGCGGGTCATGGCGTCGAGGGCGCCGAACGGCTCGTCCATGAGCAGGACGGTGGGGCGCTCGTCGCCCTGCGACTCGGTGAGGGCCAGGGCGCGGGCCAGCGCGACGCGCTGGCGCATGCCGCCGGAGAGCTGGTGCGGGCGCTTCCGCTCGAACCCGGACAGGTGCACCGAGGCCAGCAGCTCAGAGGCGCGCCGCTTGCGCTCGCCGCGCGGGACGCCGCGCTGGCGCAGCGCCAGTTCGAGGTTGCCCGAGACGGTCAGCCACGGGAAGAGGGCGGGCTCCTGGAACATCAGGGCGACCCGGGCGTCGCCCTTGTCGATGGTCCCCGCACTGGCCTTGTCCAGGTCGGCGACGAGGTTGAGCAGGGTGGACTTGCCGCATCCCGACGCGCCGAGGAGGCACACGAACTCGCCGGGGCGCACGTCCAGGGAGACGTCGTCGAGGGCGAGCAGCGCCGAGGCGCCGGAACCGAACGCTTTGGAGACGCCCGAAAGCCGGACCGCCTGGGCGGTCCGGCTCGCGGGGGCCTCAACGGCCTTTGTCATGAAGTCTTGACCTCCGGCTTCCCGGCTGCTTTGAGGATCTC
>JAFACJ010000062.1 GCA_023425615.1 Actinomycetes bacterium | reverse complement strand
GTGCTGATCCATGTGGCCACGCCGCTGGAGGAGTGCGAGCGCCGTGACCGCAAGGGCCTGTACGCCAAGGCGCGGGCCGGGCTGATCCCGGAGTTCACCGGTATCTCCGACCCCTATGAGGCGCCTGAGGACGCCGATCTGGTGCTCGACACCACCGGCCTGTCCACCGAGGAGGCGGTGGGCACCGTCCTCAAGCTCCTGACAGCCGGTGGCTGGGTGAAGTAAACGAATGTTACGCCGTTCCGGTAGAGTGTTTCGGAATATTTCCTAGTATTTCCATGGGATATACCGATGCACTTTGACGTGACGATGGCGATCGGGTCCTTTCTGGTGGCCATCGTCGTCGGGCTGACCGGGATGGGCGGCGGCGCGCTGATGACGCCGATGCTCATGACGTTCTTCGGCGTTCCCGCGCTGACCGCGGTCTCCAGCGACCTGGTCGCCTCGGCCGTCATGAAGCCCGTCGGCAGCCTCGTGCACCTGCGGCGCGGCACGGTGAACCTGAAGCTGGTCGCCTGGCTGTGCGCGGGCTCCGTGCCCTCGGCCTTCTTCGGCGTACTGATCGTCAAGTACGTGCTGGGCGACGGCGAGGCCACCCAGAACTTCCTGGAGAAGGCCATGGGCGTGGCGCTGCTCATCGCCGCGGCCGGGCTCATCGTCCGGATGTACCAGGCCATCCGCGACAAGGCGCAAGAACGCCAGGACGACGAGCGGGTCACCGCCGAGCCCGGCTCCCCCGCCTCCCAGGCCCCGCCCGAACTGCGGATCAGGCCGCTGCCCACCGTCATCACCGGGATCGTCGGCGGGATGATCGTCGGCATCACCTCGGTGGGCTCGGGCTCGCTCATCATCGTGGCGCTGCTGGCCCTCTACCCCACCTTGAAGGCCAACCAGCTCGTGGGCACCGACCTGGTCCAGGCGGTGCCCCTGGTCGTCTCCGCAGCCCTCGGCCACATCCTGTTCGGCGACTTCCAGCTCTCGGTCACCGCCACCCTGCTCGTCGGGTGCATCCCCGGCGTGTACATCGGCGCCAGGATCTCCTCCCGCGCCCCCGGGCAGCTCATCCGCCGCGCGCTGGCCGTCGTGCTGCTGGCCTCGGCGCTGAAGATGTTCGGCGTCCCCACCGCCGTCCTGGCCTGGACCCTGCTGGCTCTCATCGTCCTCGCGGTGCTGAGCTGGGCGCTGCTGCGGGGCCGCGCCAGGGAGAACGCCGGGGTCTGAGACATCCGTTAACAAAACCCCGGTCAGAGAACGCAGCGGAACGGGCCTCCCCCGGCGAGGGGGAGGCCCGTTCGGCGTCCGGGTCAGCGCAGCGGGTTGGAGATCATGCCCGCCGCGACCGTGGCGTTGGTGCCCTCGTCGATGAGGATGAACCCGCCGGTGAGCCGGTTGCGGCCGTAGTCGTCGACGAACAGCGGCTGGGTCACCCGCAGGGTCACCCTGCCGATCTCGTTCAGCCGCAGGCCCTCGGCCGTCTCGTCGCGGTGCAGGGTGTTGACGTCGAGCCGGTACTGGAGGTCCTTCACCAGCGCCTTCACGGTGCGCGTGGTGTGCTTGAGCGTCAGCTTCGCGCGCGGCGCCAGCGCCCTGGTCTCGTCCATCCAGCAGACCATCGCGTCGAGGTCCTGGGTGACCTGGGGCTGGTTGTTCGGCCGGCAGATCAGGTCGCCGCGGGAGATGTCGATCTCGTCGGCCAGCCGGATCGTCACCGACATCGGCGGGTACGCCTCGTCCACCGGACCGTTCGGGCTTTCGATGTGGGTGATGGTGCTGGTCAGCCCGGACGGCAGGTGCAGCACCTCGTCACCGGGCTTCAGCACGCCGCCCGCGACCTGTCCCGCGTAGCCGCGGTAGTCGTGCAGCGCCGGGTCGGTGGACTTGTAGGGCCGCACCACGTACTGGACGGGGAACCGCACGTCGATGAGGTTGCGGTCGGAGGCGATGTGCACGTTCTCCAGGTGGTGCAGCAGGCTGCTCCCGGAGTACCACGGCATGTTGGGAGAGCGCTCCACCACGTTGTCGCCGTGCAGCGCCGACATCGGGATGAACGCCAGGTCCCCGATCGCCAGCTTGGAGGCGAAGGAGGTGAACTCATCGACGATGCCCTGGAAGACCTCCTCGGAGTAGTCGACCAGGTCCATCTTGTTGACCGCGACCACCAGGTGCGGCACCCGCAGCAGCGTGGTGAGGAACGCGTGCCGCCGCGACTGCTCCTGGATGCCCTTGCGGGCGTCGACCAGGATGATGGCCAGGTCGGCGGTGGAGGCTCCGGTCACCATGTTGCGGGTGTACTGGATGTGCCCGGGGGTGTCGGCGATGATGAACTTGCGGCGCGGGGTGGCGAAGTACCGGTAGGCCACGTCGATCGTGATGCCCTGCTCGCGCTCGGCGCGCAGGCCGTCGGTGAGCAGCGCGAGGTTGGTGTAGTCCTCGCCCCGGTCGGCCGAGGTGCGCTCCACCGCCTCCAGCTGGTCCTCGAAGATCGACTTCGAGTCGTACAGCAGCCGCCCGATCAGCGTCGACTTGCCGTCGTCCACCGAGCCGGCGGTCGCGAAACGCAGGATGTCCATACGCGGGGCGGCCATCAGAAGTAGCCCTCCTTCTTGCGGTCTTCCATGGCTGCCTCCGAGGCCCTGTCGTCGGCGCGGGTCTGGCCGCGCTCGGTGACCCGGGTCGCGGCGATCTCCTCGATCACGGCGTCCAGCGTCGCCGCCGTCGACTTCACCGCGCCGGTGCAGGAGATGTCGCCGACGGTGCGGTAGCGGACCGTCGCCTCGAACGCCGGCTCGTCGTCGCCGCGGTTGGCCGGCGGCAGGTCGGCCAGCAGCATCCCGTCCCGCTCGAACACCCGGCGGGTGTGCGAGAAGTAGATCGAGGGGAGCTCGATCTCCTCGCGCCGGATGTAGTCCCAGATGTCGAGCTCGGTCCAGTTCGACAGCGGGAACACCCGGACGTGCTCACCCCGGTGGATCTTGGTGTTGTAGAGGTTCCACAGCTCGGGCCGCTGGTTCTTGGGGTCCCACTGGCCGAACTCGTCGCGGAAGGAGACGACGCGCTCCTTGGCCCGCGCCTTCTCCTCGTCGCGGCGGGCGCCGCCGAAGGCGGCGGTGAACCCGTGCTCCTCGATGGCGTTCAGCAGGGGGACGGTCTGCAACTGGTTGCGCGAGGCGCGGCGGCCCTTCTGCTCCACCACCAGGCCCCTGTCGATGGCCTCCTGGACGGACGCGACGACCAGGCGCAGGTGCAGTTCCTCCACCTTGCGGTCGCGGTAGTCGATGACCTCGTCGAAGTTGTGCCCGGTGTCCACGTGCATCACGGGGAACGGAATGGAGGCGGGGGCGAAGGCCTTCTCGGCCAGGCGCAGCATCACGATGCTGTCCTTGCCTCCGGAGAAGAGGAGCACCGGCCGCTCGAACTCGGCGGCGACCTCGCGGATGATGTGGATCGACTCGGCTTCGAGCACATCGAGCTGGGACATCAAATAGTCGGAGCGTTGCATGGGTTCCTCAGTTCAGCCCGTCCAGGATCAGCTGTGCCAGCGAGGGGTGGCTGACCAGGATATCCGGCAGGTAGGGGTCCTCTTCGTTGTAGGACAGCGGCGATCCGTCGATCCGTGAGGCGTGCGCGCCCGACGCCAGCGCCACCGCGGCGGGGGCCGCGGAGTCCCACTCGTACTGGCCTCCGGCGTGGACGTACACATCGACGTCGCCGGTGAGCACCGCGGCGATCTTCGCGCCGGCCGAGCCCAGGGGGACGAGTTCCACCTCGTGTCCGGCCGCCTCCAGCCGCGCGGTGAGGTCGTGCACGATCTGCGGGGGACGGGTGCGGCTCACCACGATCCGGATCGGGCCCGCGGCGCGTTCGGCGATCTTCGGGGGCTCACCCGTCGACAGGACCGTTCCCTGTGCGGGCAGCGCCACGGCGCCGGCGGCCAGCCTGCCGCCCTCCCACAGCGCCACATGGACGGCCCAGTCGCTGCGGCCCTCCTCGCTGAACTCGCGGGTGCCGTCGAGGGGGTCGACGATCCAGACGCGCTCGCTCTCCAGCCGGGCCTTGTCGTCCTTGCCCTCCTCGCTGAGCACCGCGTCGTCCGGGCGGTACCGGGCGAGCGCGTCCATCAGGTACTCGTGCGAGGCGCGGTCACCCGCGTCCTTCAGGGCGCGGCCGTCGGCGAATCCCCGCTCGGCGCGGAGCTCCAGCAGCACCTCGCCCGCTTCGGCGGCGAGCCTGGCGGCCAGAGAGTGATCGTCTTCCGAGGGCATCTACCAATTCCCAATCGTTGTCCGTGAAACAGTATGAGGTATTACAGGGCGTGGAAGGTGTTCTGGGCCGCCGCGAGGCCGCCGCCCAGGAGCGCCTCCACGGCGTCGGCGGCGCGGTCGACGAAGAACGCCAACTCCTTGCGCTCGGCGGTCGAGAAGTCCTTCAGCACGAAGGCCGCCGCGTCCATCCTGCCGGGTGGGCGGCCCACCCCGAACCGCACCCGCAGGTACTCCTTGTCCGCCAGCGATTTCGTGATCGATCTGAGACCGTTGTGGCCGTTGTCACCGCCGCCCTTCTTCAGCCGGACCGCCCCGTAGGGGATGTCCAGCTCATCGTGGACGACGATGACGCGCTCGGTGGGCGTCTTGTAGAAGTCGCGCAGCGCCTTCACGGGGCCGCCCGACTCGTTCATGTAGCAGCGCGGCTTGGCCAGGACGACGCGGTGGCCCTCCAGCCTGCCCTCGACCACGTCGTTGCGCGAGCGGTGCGAGCGGAACGCGCCGCCCGCCCGCTCGGCCAGCAGGTCGAGCACCATGAAGCCCGCGTTGTGCCGGTTGCCGGCGTAGGAGGGCCCTGGGTTGCCCAGGCCCACGACCAGCCACGGGCCTTCACTCATCGCAGCCTCCCGGATCCGGATATGGCGAAGGCCCGGACACACTCGGCGTCCGGGCCCGGCATTGCTCGTGTCACTCGGCGGCGGGTGCCTCTGCGGCGGCCTCGCCCTCGGCTTCACCCTCGGCGGCCTCGCCCTCCTCGACCGCGATGGTGGCGACACCGGTGATCTGCAGCACCAGCGCCTCGGGGTCGCCGGCGACCGTCACGCCGCGGGGCAGGGAGAGGTCCTTGACCAGGACCGTCGAGCCCTCCGCCAGGGAGCCGAGGTCGACGGTGATCTCGCTGGGGATGTGGGTGGCCTCGGCCTCCAGCGACACCGTGGTCAGCTCCTGCAGGAGCTGGCCGCCGGCCGGCAGGTCGCCCTCGGTGACGACGGGGACGTCCACGACGACCTTCTCGCCGCGCTTGACCAGCAGCAGGTCGACGTGCTCGAGGAAGCCCTTCAGCGGGTCGCGCTGCACGTCCTTGGGCAGGGCGAGCTCCTCGCCGCCGGCCAGGCCGGAGACGCGCAGCAGGACGTTGGGGGTCTTGAGGGCGAGCATGAGCTCGTGGCCCGGCAGGGTGATGTGCTGCGGGTCGGTGCCGTGCCCGTAGAGGACGGCCGGCACCTTCCCGGCCCGGCGGGTGCGCCGAGCGGCACCCTTACCGAACTCGGAGCGCGGCTCGGCGGCGATGCGTACCTCGGACACGGCGAAAACTCCTCGTTGCTGGCGCTTGCTTGAGATCCCGGCCCTTTCCTAGGCCGACGTTCGGGCGCATCTCCCGGCGCAGGCGGCCCGAAGTTCAGGCTCGCCGCGCAGCAGGAGGCGCACACGGTCCATGAAGTCTAGCCGATATCCGAAGCTGATATGCGCCGGGGTGCCGGCTCCGGGACCCCGTGCCGAAAATCGCCGGGGTCCCGGAGCCGCCGTGATCAGCCTTCCCCGTCGAACAGGGAGGTGACCGAACCGCCGTGGAACACCTCGTTGATGGCACTGGCCAGCAGCGGGGCGATGGACAGGACGGTGAGCTTGTCGAACTGCTTCTCCGGCGGGATCGGCAGGGTGTTGCAGAGCACGACCTCGGAGATGCGCGAGTTCTTCAGCCGGTCGACGGCGGGGCCCGACAGCACGCCGTGGGTGGCGGTGACGATGACCCTGGCCGCGCCCTGCTCGAACAGCGCCTCGGCCGCCTTCACGATGGTGCCGCCGGTGTCGATCATGTCATCGACCAGCACGCAGGTGCGGCCCTTGACCTGGCCGACGACCTCGAAGACCTTCACCTCGTTGGCCACCAGCGGGTCGCGCCGCTTGTGGATGATGGCCAGCGGGCAGCCGAGGCGGTCGGTCCAGCGCTCGGCGACGCGCACCCGGCCGGCGTCGGGCGCCACGACCGTCACCTGCGAGGTGTCGAGGGTGGCGGCGACATGGTCGGCCAGCAGCTCCAGGGCGAACAGGTGGTCGACGGGACCGTCGAAGAAGCCCTGGATCTGCGCGGTGTGCAGATCGACGGTGATCATCCGGTCGGCGCCCGCGGTCTTGAACAGGTCGGCCATCAGCCGGGCGGAGATCGGCTCGCGGCCGCGGTGCTTCTTGTCCTGCCGCGCGTAGCCGAAGAAGGGCGCCACCACGGTGATACGGGAGGCGCTGGCCCGCTTGAGCGCGTCCACCATGATCAGCTGTTCCATGATCCACTGATTGATGGGAGCGGTGTGGCTCTGCAGGACGAAGGCGTCGCTGCCCCGGACCGACTCCAGGAAGCGCACGAAGGTCTCACCGTTGGCGAAGTCATAGGCGGCGGTCGGCACCAGCTCGCAATCGAGGTTCTCGGCCACCTCCTTGGCCAGTTCCGGATAGGCCCGGCCGGAGAAGAGCATCAGCTTCTTCTCCACCTGGGTTTTGATCTCGCTCACTTGTCCCCCTCCTGGGTGTTGTTCTCACGCGCCCGTTTCGCCGCTTCCGCGGCGGGAGTACCGGCGCGCTTGCGCTCGACCCAGCCCTCAACGTTGCGCTGCTGCCCTCGGGCCACGGCCATGGCCCCGGGCGGCACATCCTTGATGATCACGGAGCCGGCCGCCGTATAGGCGCCGTCCCCGACGGTGACCGGAGCGACCAACATGTTGTCACTGCCGACCCTGGCGTGGTCACCCACCGTCGTCCGGTGTTTGGCGACGCCGTCGTAGTTCACGAACACGCAGCCGGCGCCGATGTTCGAGCCCTCACCGATGGTGGCGTCCCCGACATACGTCAGGTGCGGGACCTTGGATCCCTCGCCCACCTCGGAGTTCTTGATCTCTACATACGTCCCGGCCTTCGCTTTTCGGGCAAGCTTCGCACCAGGGCGCAAATAAGCGTAAGGCCCCACGCCCGCCTGCGGTCCCACCTCGGCACCGACGGCGACGGCCTCGATGATCACGGCGTCCTCGCCCACCGAGGTGTCGGTCAGCGTGGCGTTGGGCCCGATCTCGGCGCCCTCGCGGATCACGGTGGCGCCGCGCAGATGGACGTTGGGGTGCAGGACGACGTCCCGCTCGATCTCGACCTGGACGTCGACCCAGGTGGTCAAAGGGTCGACGACCGTGACTCCGTCGCGCATCAGGCGCTCCAGGATGCGGTCGTTGAGCCGGCGGCGCGCGGCGGCGAGCTGGACGCGGTCGTTCACGCCCTGCGTCTCGATCCAGTCGGCGACCTTGTACGCGCCGACCCGGTGGCCGTCCGCACGGGCGATGCCCACGACGTCGGTGAGATATTCCTCACCCCCGGCGTTGTCGGTCGTCAGCCGCTTGAGCGCCCCGTCCAGCAGAACCCCGTCGAAGGCGTACATGCCGACGTTCATCTCGGTGATGAGCCGCTGCTCCTCGGTGGCGTCCTTGTGCTCGACGATGCCGGTGACGGACCCGTCGGGGCCGCGCAGGACACGTCCGTAACCGGTGGGGTCGGGGACGTCCGTGCTGAGGACCGTGACGGCGTTGCCCTCGGACTCGTGGGCGGCGACCAGCGCGCGGAGCGTCTCGCCGGTCAGCAGCGGGTGGTCGCCGTTGGTCACCACGACGGTGCCCTCCAGCGGGCCGGTCCGCTCATAGACCATCCGGACGGCGTGCCCGGTGCCCCCCTGCTCTTCCTGGACGACCGGCACGGCGCCTGGCGCCACCTGCCGGAGGTGTTCGATGACCTGTTCGCGCCGGTGCCCGACGACCACCAGCGTCCGCCGGGGTGCCAGCGCCTCGGCGGCGGCCAGTACATGGCCGAGCATCGAGCGTCCGGCCAGGGCATGGAGGACCTTGGAGGTACGGGACTTCATCCGGGTGCCCTCGCCGGCGGCGAGGACGATGACTGCGGCCGGGCTCACTGAGTGGCTCCTGGGCGTCAGGGACGGGAAATTTTCGTCAGGGCGTAACCCACCCGACATGTAGTAGAGAATACCGCCCGGGCATCGGGCGGCCCGCACCGGACCTGCGCAGACCGAAGCTCCGGCGCCAGGATTCGAACCTGAACAAAGGGCACCAAAAACCCTTGTGCTGCCGATTACACCACGCCGGATCGTTTCACCGGGGGCAACGATACCGCGCGACCAGCCGCCCGGCGCGACGTTATCCCCCCGTCCCTCATGCGGCCCCCGCCGATCACCGCCGGGAGGAGGGGCGCAGCCGGGGCCTGGGCTCCAGATGGGACAGGCCGTTCCAGGCCAGGTTCACCAGATGGGCGGCCACCTCCTCACGGCGCGGCCTGCGCACCTCCAGCCACCACTGGCCGGTCATCGCGACCATGCCGACCAGCATCTGGGCGTACATGGGCGCCAGCCTTCCGTCGTAGCCGTGCCGGTCGAACTCCTCGACCAGGATGTACTCGACGTGTGTCGCGATATCGCTGATCAGGCTGGCGAACGTGCCGGTGCCCGAGGCGGCGTGGGAGTCGCGGACCAGGATCCGGAACCCGTCGGTGCTCTCCTCGATGTACTCCAGCAGGGCCAGCGCCGCCCCCTCCAGCTTGCCGCGGTAGTGCCGGCCGGCGGCCATGCTCTGGGTGACCATGGTGATCAGCCGGGTCATCTCCCGGTCGACGACCACCGCGTACAGCCCCTCCTTGCCGCCGAAGTGCTCATAGACCACCGGCTTGGAGACC
>JAFACJ010000060.1 GCA_023425615.1 Actinomycetes bacterium | reverse complement strand
CCTCCGTCGAGGGCGCGGGTGATGCCCCAGCGTCCCCGGTGGAGCCGGCTCATCAGCAGGACACAGAAGGCCAGCAGGCAGCCGTAGCCCAGCAGCACGTACCTGCCCCACCAGGGGGCGGGGCTGGGCCCGAAGGAGACGGCGACGCCCAGCAGGAGCAGCAGCCCCGCCGCGACACCGGTACGGTCGCGGGTGCGCCTCAGCCACAGCAGGACGCCGAGGATGGAGACCGGCAGGATGATGATGAGCCAGCCCATGCCGAGCCCGCCCAGCCGGATGTCGTAGATGGGTGTCTGGAAGTCGGTGAACGGCCGGGTCCAGGAGCGCCAGAGCTGCTCGGGCAGGGTCAGCGAGCGCATCTCCTCGGGCACGTTGGTGCCCATGACGAGCTGCTGGACGGTGCCGCGTCCTTCGAAGCCCGCCATCGTGATGGGGTAGAAGGGGTTGTCGTAGTTCACCCAGGTCCGCAGGTACCAGTAGGCGCCGACGGCGATGACGGGCAGGACGAGGAAGGGCGCGCCCCGCAGGAACGGGGAGAAGCCGAGCCGGTGCCGCCGTGCCACGTACGCCACGACGACGACGGCGGCGAAGCCTGCCGCGGCGAGGACCGCCAGGTTGCTGCTCTTGGATCCGGCGGCGGCGCCGAGGGCGGTGCCGAGCACCAGCATCTTGCGGGTCACCACGGTGGCGGGGCGGCCCGACAGGCGTGCCGCGCCGGGCAGGATCGCCAGGATGTACAGGCCGGCGAAGCCGAACGCGGCGCTCTGCACGTCGACGTAGAAGGTGTGGGACTGGGCGAAGACCGAGGGCGTGAGCAGGAAGACGAGACCGGCCATGAGCGCGAAGCCGCGGTCGGCGCCCAGCCGTCTGGCCAGGCCGGCGATCGCGGCGGCGGCCAGCGGGTAGCCGGGCAGCAGGAAGAGCACGCCGTAGTCGGTGGACCGCAGGAAGACCATGGGCCAGCCGGCCAGCGACTCCACGCCCATCGGGTAGGTGTCGGACCAGATGACCTCGGTGGACCGGTCGACGGCCCCGGTCTGCGCCCACTGGGCGGGCGCGACCAGGTGGTACATCAGGCCGTCCCAGTCGGTGGGCGGGAACCGTACGCCGAGCCAGCCGCGGATGCCGTAGGCGGTGAGGGCGAGCAGCGCCAGCAGGAGGGCGACGGGGTGGCCGGCCCAGCCGCGGAGGGAGCGGCGGGTCCAGACCTTCATCCGGCGGCCGAAGACACCGGGGCGGCGGCTGATCTCGATCGCCGCGCACAGCAGGCCGAGGCCCGCCAGCACACCGGCCCCGCACAGCAGGGGGATCGGCTGGTAGTAGCGCAGCAGGGCACCGACCGCGACGGTGACGAGCATGACCCCGGCCAGGGAGAAGGTCAGAAAAGTGACGAGGGTCTCGGCGGGGCGGATGGGACGCGTCCAAACGGTGAGACCGAAAGCGCCGACCAGGACGAACGAAGTCGCCGTGACCAGCAGCAATGCCTCAGCCATGCCTCAGATTCCCCGGTTGGATTTCGTGTTAGTTGTACATAAAGCCGGTTATATGGGACAGGAGGGTAGCCGATGCTGAGGGATCTCGTGGTGTATTGCTGATGTACGGGTGATTTGCTCTAGCATCATGCGGGTGCGTCGTTACCGGAAGTTGATCGGTGAGCTGGCCCGATTCGGCAGCGTCGGGGTCCTGTGCGTGGCGGTGAACGTCGCCCTGTACAACCTGCTGCGCTACGGTCTGGAGATCGAGTCGCTGACCGCGAATGCGTTGGCGATGGTCGTCTCGACGACCGTCGGTTATGTAGCTAACCGTTACTGGACATTTCGCGAGAGCGACGACAGCGGGATGGGCCGCGAGTACGTGCTTTTCTTCGTGCTCAACGGCGTCGGCCTGCTGATAACGGAGGCGGTGCTGGCCCTGGCGCACGCCGCCGGCCTGCACGGCAAGTGGACGTCGAACAGCGCGTTGCTGCTGGGCATCGGGCTGGCGACGATCTTTCGTTACTGGGGTTACAAGCGCTGGGTCTTTCGGGAAAGCGCGGATGGAGAACCGCTGAAGGTCGGCTGACAGCCGGGTGAAGCCGCGCGGTCGTGACACGCCGAGGCGGCGCCGGGGAAGTCCCCGCGACGCCGCCTCGGGTCCGGATCAGCGCTTGAACAGATGGCCGACGAGCTCCCGCAGGGGCTCGGTCAGCTGTGACTCGCCCACGGTCACCGTCTTGCCGCCGAGGTCTATCTCATAGACGAAGCGGTCGGCGCCGCCGTGGCCGGTCCTGCGCCCGGCGGGCAGCGCGGCCAGATCGCTGCGGGAGACGAGGTCCGCCAGCGCGGGATCCTCACGGGTATCGGCCTCGGCCCGCCGTTCCATGCCGGCGAATCCGCCGGAACGCACCACGCTCACCTTCATGGCGCGATGCCTACCCCGTCCCACGCCTCGTGTACCGCCCGCTGCTCGGCGCTCTCCTCGCCATAACGGGTGCCGGCGACCTTGGCGGTGACCGTCGCGAACCCCGCGAAGTCGGTGTCGGGGTAGAGCAGGCCGCTGGTGAGGGTGTCGTACCAGATCCGCCCCGCCCGCTCCCAGGCGTACCCGCCCAGCGCGGTGGCCAGCAGGTGGAAGGCGCGGTTGGGGATGCCGGAGTTGATGTGGACGCCCCCGTTGTCGCGGTGGGTGCGGACGTAGTCGTCCATGTGGCCGGGCTGCGGGTCCTTGCCGAGCTCGGGGTCGTCGTAGGCGGTGCCGGGATCCCGCAGGGAGCGCAGCGCCGTCCCCCGCACGTCGGGACCGAACAGGCCCTCGCCGATCAGCCAGTCGGCCTCCTCGGCGGTCTGGCCGAGGTGGAACTGCTTGACGAGCGAGCCCACGACGTCGGAGACCGACTCGTTGAGCGCGCCGGACTGCCCGTAGTAGGCGAGGCCGGCGGTGTGCTGGGTGACGCCGTGCGCCAGTTCGTGGGCGGTGACGTCGAGCGGTCCGGTGAAGGACAGGAACAGCCGCCCGTCGCCGTCCCCGTAGACCATCTGCCTGCCGTTCCAGAACGCGTTGTCGTAGCCGGACCCGTAGTGGACGGTGGAGACCATCTCCAGTCCGGCGTTGTCGATGGAGTTGTGGTCGTAGGTGTCCTCAAGGAAGCGGAACGTGACGCCGAGCCAGTCGTACGCCTCGTCGGCCGAGGTGTCGCCGGTGGGCACGTCGCCCTCGCGGCGGACGGTACGGCCGGGCAGATCCTCCCGGCTTCCGGCGTCGGTGACCGTGCGCCGCGGCTCGTCCCGCACCCCGTTGCCGCCGGGGAGCCGGGAGAGGATCTCGCGCTCGGTGCGGCCCGCCGCGTCGAGGGTGAGGGTGCGGATGGCACGGGCGCGCAGAGCGGGATCCTCTGTGCGCTCCACGACCCGCTCAAGCAGGTGAGGGGGAACGATCGTGCATCTCATGACCCCACGGTGCCACGCCGGCCGGTGGATGACCACGGGAATCGCCGCTCCTGTGACGGAGGGTGTCCGGGTGGCGGATGAGGGGCTCCCCGGGTGCGGGAGAATGGGCAGGTGACGGTTTACCGCGACGAGGGCATCGTGCTGCGCACCCAGAAGCTGGGCGAAGCGGACCGGATCATCACCGTGCTGACCCGGCGCACCGGCCGGATCCGCGCGGTGGCCAAGGGAGTCCGCAAGACCAGGTCGAAGTTCGGGGCGCGGCTGGAGCCGTTCACCCATGTCGACCTCCAGCTGTACGAGCGCCGCTCGCTCGACCTGATCACCCAGGCCGAGACGCTGCGCCCGTACGGGGAGCCGCTGGTCGCCGACTACCCCCGCTACACCGCGGGCGTGGCGATGCTGGAGACCGCCGAGAAGCTCACCGCCGAGGAGCGGGAGCCCTCGCTGCGCCAGTTCCTGCTGCTGGTCGGGGGCCTGCGCACACTGTGCGAGCGCGGCCACGAGCCGCGGCTGGTGCTCGACGCCTTCCTGCTGCGCTCCCTGTCGGTGGCGGGCTGGGCGCCCGCCCTCGACGCGTGCGCGCGCTGCGGCGGCAGGGCGGGGATCCGCGGCTTCGCCATCCCGGCGGGGGGAGCGGTATGCCTCGCC
>JAFACJ010000057.1 GCA_023425615.1 Actinomycetes bacterium | reverse complement strand
GCGGCGTCCCTGCGGTCGAGTCCGCCGACGACGACGCGGCCGGCCGGCAGCTTCTCGTCCAGGACGGTGGCGAGTTCGCGCACGGCATCGTTCCCGTAGCGGAGGGACACCGGGACGCCGGTGGCGAGGGCGGCGCGGGCCGCGCCGCGAAGCAGGCTCTCGTCGGTCGCGGTCATGCCCGTGCGGGTCGCGGCGGTGGCCACGAGGCCCGCGGCGCCCCGCCGCTCGACACGGGGGACCCCCATGCCCTCGGTGACCTCCTTGGCGAAGAGGTCGGCGAACTTCTCGGCGGGCCACGGGGTCGGCGGGTTGGTCTGCGGCGTCAGGAAGTAGCCGCCGAGCATCTCCTCGGGGCCCTGGCCGGTCGAGGCGACGATGTGCACGCCGGTCGTGCGCGAGAGCGCCTCATACAGCCGCACGTCGCGCCCGTGGAACATGCCGGTGCTGTCGACGATCGTCCCGCCGCCGTGCTCGCGGAAGTCGTTCAGCCTCCCGGCCAGGGTCTCGAAGATCTCGGCACGGTCGATGGTGACGTCGAACGCGTGCTCGGCCCCCGGGACCACCGACAGCAGGGCCTCGTGAACCGCGACGACCCCCAGCTCCTGCGCGGGGACAGGGCCGAGGACGGTGTTGACGGTGTTGCCGGTGGTGTCCTCGGCAGCGATGGCACCCATCACTGGCGCTCCTTTCGGTCTCGGGCGAGTGACTGCGATCACGCCGCGATGTGAATGGTGTCACTTGAGTTTACGTGGTGTCAACATAACTTTCTTTGGGTAAAGATCGTTTATACGGCGTGAGGCCCCCGCCCCTGGGGCGAAGGCCTCACTGCGAAGTGGGATATGTCACGCTCCGACCAGGTCGGGCGAGGCGTCACCGTCCGGCTCGACGGCACCGGCACCGGCACCGGCGGCGGTGGGCCGGTGGCTGAACAGGCCGACCATCGTCAGGACCGCGGCCGCGGCGGCGCAGATCCCCGCGACGAGGAAGGCGGTGCTGTAGGCGCCGCCGAGCGCGGAGAAGGCGAGCTCGTGCAGCTGCTGGGGCATCGGCACCGGCGCGGCGTCCGGACCGGGGCCCGGTACGACGGGCATCGAGTTGATCGCCATGGCGCCGCCCTCGTGCGCGATGCCGCCGGCGATCTCCGAGTGCGGCGGCTGGAGGCCGGAGGCGCCGATGGCCTCGCCGAGGCCGTCGAGCATCGTGTCGTTGGCCTTGCCTATCGCCAGCGCGGCGATGAGCACCGGGCCGAGCGCGAAGCCGAGGTCGCGCAGCAGGTTGGTGGTGGCGCTGGCCATGCCGGCGAGCCGGAGGGGGACGGTGTTGATCGCGACGGCGGTGATGGAGCCGACGGTCAGCGCGAAGCCGACACCCATGATCGTCATGGGCGCGATGAACCGGGTCCAGCTCATGTCGGCGACGTCGAAGGTCGAGCACCAGACGCCGGTGACGGCCATCAGGGCGAACCCGGAGCTGAGCACCCACCGGGGCGAGACGTTGTGGATCAGATGGGAGACGACGGGGACGAGCAGGAGCGCGGGGCCCTGGATGAACAGGAACAGCACGCCGATCTTGAGCGCGCTCTGGTGCTGGATCGCGCCCAGCCAGATGCTCATCGAGTAGCAGATCGCCAGGAAGGCGAACATGCCGACGACGGTCGCGATCGCGACGATGGCGTAGGCGCGGTTGGCGAACAGGCGCAGGTTCAGCAGCGGGACCTCGGTGCGCAGCTCGATCACCACGAACGCGGCGAGCAGGACGACGCCGGCGACGGTCGCGGCGATGATCTCGGGGTCGGAGAAGCCGGTCTCCGAGCCCTGGGTCGCGGCGTACAGCAGGGCGACGAGGCCGACCGCGAGGGTGATCTGGCCGGGGATGTCGAGCTTGCGGCCCTCGGGGGCGGAGGAGTCCGTCGCCTTGAAGGTGATCAGGAAGGACACCACGGCGGCGCCGATGACGACGGCGTACGCGCCGCGCCAGCTTCCGTTCTCGGCGAAGGCGCCGCCGAGCAGCGGCGAGACGGCGGCGCCGATGGACAAGAAGCCCGCCCACAGCGCGATCGCCTTGGCGCGTCCCTGCTCGCCCGGTGCGACGGCGGCGATCAGCGCCAGTGAGATCGGGTAGAGGATCGCCGCGCCGATCCCGGCGACGATCATGCCGATCCACATCATCTGGACGGTCTCGGCCAGGGCGGAGACCAGCGAGCCGATCACGGTGAGGACGGCGCCCGCCTGGAGCAGCCGCTTGCGCCCGAACAGGTCGCCGATGACGCCCGTGGTCAGCTCCAGGACGACCATCGGGATGGCGAACGCCGCGGTGATCCAGGTCAGCTGGGATCCGGTCGTGGCGAATTCCTGCTGGAAGGTGCCGTTGAGGGCGCCGGGCAGTGAGTAGGCCACCTGGGCGAGGAAGACCGCGAAGCAGCCGGCGACCACCGTGGGGATGTAGCCCGGCGTACGGGTGCCGGGCGGCGGGTTCTGGGCCATGGGATGGGAACTCCTTGTCGTCGCGGGGCGGGCTCGTGCTCACAGGCCGGGGGGAGCGGCGATGTTCTGTGATCGAGATCACCCCTGTGCTGTGCACGGTGTCATATCGACTGACATGGAGTCAAGTGAACGACTTGACCGTATGGTGAGCTGCCTGAACGGCCGAAGGGAGCGGCGCCTGCGCTAGGGTGCTCACGTGGCCAGCCTGCGTGAAGCACAGAAGGAAATGACCCGGCAGAGACTGCTCGACGCCGGGCTCGAACTGTTCACGAGCAAGGGCTACCTCGCCACGACCGTCGAGGACATCGCCAGCTCGGTCGGCACCACGCGGGTCACCTTCTACGCGCACTTCCCGTCCAAGGGCGAGCTGATGAAGGCGCTCGTCTCCGAACGCCTCAACGAGGTGCTGGAGCGCGAGAGGTCGTCCGAACACGGCTCGACCGCGCTCGGCCTGGTGGAGGCGGTGCGGGACGGCAGCCGCGGGGCGATCGCGGGCTGGCTGAGGCGCACCTCCGACCAGTGGCCGGTGATCCACCCGATCATCCGGATAGGGCGGCAGGCCGCCGCGGCCGAACCCGAACTGCGCGATCTGGTGGAGCGCTGGCTGGAGGAGGCGATCAGCGACGTCGAGGACGGCCTGACCGCCGCCGGGCGCTTCGAGCCCTACCAGCGCCACTTCCGCGGTGTCCTGGCGATGGCGCAGCTGGACTTCGTGGCCCAGAACTGGGTGGGCGCCGAGTGGAAGCTGGACCGCGACCAGATGCTCCAAGAGCTGGCCGCCAGCTGGTTCGACCTGCTCGGCGCGCGCTGAATCCCTCGGCCGCGCGGGCCGTGTACGGAGATCCGGTAGCGGGACCCCGCCCGTCGCCGCCGTTCTCGCGTTCCTTTCGAAAGGACGCGGATGGTCTTGTCGTCGTTCTCCCGGTAGCGCAAGAGGAACTGCCCCGCGGAAGGGAAGTCGCCTTTCCGGCCTTTTGAGAGTATTGCCGATACGTAGTAC
>JAFACJ010000050.1 GCA_023425615.1 Actinomycetes bacterium | reverse complement strand
CGCCCAGGGTGGCGGCGATCTCCTCGTACGACAGGCCCTCGATGTCGCACAGCACGACGGCGGCGCGGTAGTCGGGCGCCAGGGCGTCCAGCGCGGCCTGGACGTCGTCGTCGAAGTTGGTGTCCTCGTACACCTGGGCCGGCGTCTTCTCCCGGCCGGGCAGCCGGTCGGCTGCGTCCTCGGCCAGGTTCTCGAAGCGGATGCGCTGCTTGCGGCGCGCCTGGTCGAGGAAGAGGTTGGTGGTGATCCGGTGCAGCCAGCCCTCGAACGTGCCGGGGGTGTAGCTCGACAGCGAGCGGAACACCCGGACGAAGACCTCCTGGGTGAGGTCCTCGGCGTCGTGCTGGTTGCCGGTCAGCCGGTAGGCCAGCCGGTAGACGCGCGCGGAGTGGTCGCGCACGACCTGGTCCCACGAAGGCGGGGACCACTGGGCCGCCGGAGCGTTCTCCCTGCCGACGACTCCCCCTGCCGCGCCCTGAAATGGAACCGCTGAGACAGACATGGTGTCTCAGATCACCCTTTCCCCTTCCGCGCCGAGGGAGCATTGTTTCCTTCGGCTGGTGATTTCTAGAACGTCGGGGACCGCCACGGCGTTCCCGGTCGGCGCTATCGTTTTGCCCCCGGGAGTATCGCGCGACGCGGGAGGCGGCCATCAACGAGGTGCAGACCTACGGGGAGTGGTTCTCCCCGGAGGATGAGCCGCTGCGCGAGGCGAGGCGGCTGGGCGAGGAGTTCGGCGCCGAGCCGATCGGCACCGAGGGCGGGGCGGCGCTCCGCTTCATCGCCTCCCTGATCAACGCCAGGACCGTGGTGGAGATCGGCTCCGGCTGCGGGGTCTCGGGCATCTGGCTGCTGCGCGGCATGCATCCGCAGGGCGTGCTCACCAGCGTGGACGTGGAGTCGGAGAACCAGCGGCTGGCCAAGCTCGCCTACGCCGACGCAGGGTTCGCCGCGAGCCGCACCCGGATGATCAGCGGCCGTGCCCTCGACGTGCTGCCCCGGCTCACCGACTCCGCCTACGACCTGGTGTTCTGCGACGCCATGCCGCGGGAGTACCCCGACTACCTGACCGCCGCGCTGCGCCTGCTGCGGCCCGGCGGGGTGGTCGCCTTCGACGACGCCCTGACCCCGCTGCCCGACCCCGCCGACGCCTACGGTGTGCGCGCCGTGGCCGGGCTGATCGCCGAGCACGAGAATCTGATCCCGCTGTTCCTGCCCCTGGGGGACGGCCTGCTGGTGGCACAGAAACGAGGATGACCATGGCAGCGGTGCCCACCCCCCGCGCCGAGCGCGCCGAGCCCCTCCAGCCCCTGGAGGTGCGGCTGAAGCCGTCGTTCCAGGGCTCGGGGCAGGTCCTCGGGGTACTGATCCTGCTGCTGTGCTCGGCGATGTTCATCATCGGCGGCCTCGCCGACCCCGCCAGCGCGGGCGGCGTGATCTTCCTGGTGCTCGGTGTCACCGGGGTCCTTGCCTTCGGCGGGGTGCTGGTGGTGCTGAGCGGCCACCTGCTGGGACGGAGGCCGCTGCTGCTGCTGGACTCCGAGGGCGTGCGGATCCCCGCCAAGTGGCCGCTGCCCCGCACCCGCGACAGATTCCTGCCCTGGGCCGAGATCGCCTCGGTGTGCGCCTGGACCGAGGGAGTTCCCAACGGCAAGGGCCTCGCCCACCGGCTGGCGTTCCTGCCCGCCGAGGGCAGCCCCCAGGCCCGCCACACCTCGGGCGCCGAGATGCTGCGGGTCAAGACCCAGGGGCTGCCGGGCGTGCCGGTGCTGCGCTGGAACGTCCCGGTGCTGCCCGGCTGGACGGTGCGGCACGAGGACGTCGTCAAGGCGGTGCGCGCCGGATGCCAGGGGCCCTACGAGGACCGCAGGGTCGGGCTGCCCAAGAAGCGCAGGATCGTCAGGCCGAAGCAGAAGTGAGCCACTCCAGGAACAGCCGCACCCCGTAGGCGGTGGCGCCCTCGCCGCCGCGGGCCGGGCCCGCCACGTCCAGGTGCGCCCAGGGACGGCCGCCGGTGAACTTCTCCAGGAAGAGCGCCGCCATGATCGAGCCGCCGCCGAAGCCGCGCTTCTCGATGTTGGCCACGTCGGCGACCTGCGACTCGATGGCCACGCGGTAGTCGTCGGTCAGCGGGAGCCGCCACAGCGGCTCCTCTGCCTGCTTCCCCGCCGCCAGGAGGGCCGCGGCGAGGTCCTCGTCGGTGGCGAACAGCGCGCCGTACTTCACGCCCAGGGCGACCTTGGCCGCGCCGGTCAGGGTGGCGATGTCGACGATGAGGTCGGGTGCCAGGACCCGGTCGGCGTAGGCGATCGCGTCGGCCAGCACCAGGCGGCCCTCGGCGTCGGTGTTCAGCACCTCGGACGTGGTGCCGCCGTAGTGGGTGATCACGTCGGAGGGGCGCATGGCCGAGCCGGAGAAGGAGTTCTCCGCCGACGGGACGAGGCCGGTGACCCGGACCGGCACCTCCAGCGCCCGCAGCGCGGACATGACGCCCATGACCACGGCGCCGCCGGCCATGTCGGTCTTCATGGTCTGCATCGCGGCGCTCGGCTTGATCGAGATCCCGCCGGTGTCGAAGGTGATGCCCTTGCCGACCAGCACCACATGCCGGGTCGCGCCCTCGGGGGCGTAGGAGAGCTCGATGAGCCGAGGCGGGCGCGGGGAGCCCGAGCCGACGGCCAGCAGGCCGCCGAAGCCCTCGGCCCGCAGTTCGCGCTCGTCGCGGACGCGGACCTCCAGGCCGGCCTCCCCGGCCAGCGCGACGGCGCGGTCGGCGAGCCACGCGGGGCACTTGTCCACCGACGGGGTGTTGGTCAGATCGCGGGCC
>JAFACJ010000040.1 GCA_023425615.1 Actinomycetes bacterium | reverse complement strand
CTCCACGAGGATGCAGAAGTGGTCCATGGACGCGGCGCGCTGCGGGCTGGAGCGGAAGATGCCGAGCGAGTGGTGGTAGTTGTTCGCCGACCGCATGAACACCGCGTTGCGCTTGATCCAGTCCGAGGCCCGGAATCCGAGGACCTCGGCGTAGAACCGGTGCGCCGCCACGGGGTCCGTCGAGAACCACACCGCGTGCAGCATCTCCGTCATGCGCACGGCGTCCTGGGCGGGCTTCACCGCGCGGGACAGCATGTCGGTGTAGACGTCGACCTCGACACCGTCGGGATCGGTGAACCGCAGGCCGCGGTCGATCCCGTCGCCCTCCAGGTCGCCGATCTCCGTGAACCGGATGCCGCGTTCGTCCAGCCGGCCGGCGACCTCGGACAGCGCCTCGTCGCCCGTCAGCCGGAAACCCACGCGCATCAGCCCGCGCCGGTTCCCGTTCTCCTCCAGCCGCAGCCAGTGGTGGTCGTACCCGCCACCGAGGAAGCTCGCCTTCTCCGAGCTGTCGTGCACGGTCAGATGCCCGACGCCGGCGTAGAACCTCGTCGACTCGGCGAGGTCCGGGACGCCCATCACGACGTATCCGAGACGCTCCACTGCCTGTTCCATGACTTCTCCGATCTCCGCTGCGGACCGCGCGCCGGCGGTCCGCCCTGGGACCACCGACTATACAAAGTTGCCAATTGAGTGTATACAGTAGCCGTGTTGGTCAAGGCTCGCGGTTCTTCCGGGCGGCGCCTTCGCCCCCCCGACCCGCGCCGCTTCCCCAAGGGATCCGCTTATGACTCTTCTGCTTGACGACCACGCGGTGAGCAGCGTGCTCGACCCCGCCTCCCTCATCGAGGCGATCGACGGCGCCATCCGCGCCGACGCGGAGGTCCCCGCCGACGTTCCGGGGCGGGTGAACCTCTCGGGAGGCGGCAGGTTCCTCCGCCTCATGCCCGCGGTGGTCCCCGGGGCCGGCGTCATGGGGTTCAAGACGTTCTTCGGCGGTGGCGGCGTGGGCGTCCGCTATCTGATCGTGCTCGCCTCCATCGAGACCGGCGAGGTCCTGGCGGTGATGGACGCCTGCCATCTGACCGCGGCGCGGACCGCGGCGACGAGCGCCGTCGCCGCGCGTGCCCTGGGTGTGAAGGCGACGCGGTTCGGCGTCCTGGGATCCGGTCTGGAGGCCGAGACCCATCTGCGCACCTTCGCCGCGATGGGCGGGATCGAGGAGGTCAAGGTGTTCAGCCCCAGCCCCGCGAGCCGGGAACGGCTCGCCGGCCGCCTGCGCGAGGAGCTCGGGCTGCCGGTGACGCCCGTCGCCACCGCCGCGGAGGCGTGCGCCGAGGTCGAGCACGTGATCACCGCGACGAACACCGGCTACGGTGGCCCCATCGCCTGCGAGTCCGCCTGGCTGCGGCAGGGGCTGCACATCAGCGCCATCGGTTCCACGCACCGCGAGCTGCGCGAACTCCAGGGAGCCGTCTTCCGGCGCGCGGGGACCCTCGTCTTCGACGCCGACCCCCAGCAGGTCGCCGACGAGTCCGGCGACATCAGGGAGTTCCTCGACGAGGGCGGCGACCTCGGCGCGGTCGTGCGGCTCAGCGACCTGCTCCAGGGCGGGATCGCGCTCCCCGACGACCGGCCGGCGGACCTCACCGTCTTCAAGTCCGTCGGAACCGCGCTCCAGGACATGGTCGCCGCCGAACTGGCGTACCGGCGCGCGCTGCACGCCGGTCTGGGCACCGCCTGCGACGACCTGGCGGTACCCAAAGGCCGTCGCTGAACGTCCAGCTCCCCCCTTTCAGATTGCCCGCGACAAGGAGACCGATCGCACCATGACGACCACCATCAGCAAGCACGAGGCACGCGACTGGGCCTTCGAGCACTTCCACGGGGTGAACAACGTGGTCATCCCGAGCTTCTCCGCCGATCTGACCCGGCTGAACGAACGCGGCATCCGCCATGACGTCAGGCGGGTGATCGAACTGGGGTTCACGGGCACGCTGCTGGTCGGCGAGGTCAACATCACCCTCGACGAGTACATCCGCTTCACCGAGATCGCCCACGACGAGGCGGGCGACCGGCTCAACCTGATCTTCCACGCGTCCTTCAACACGCTGGAGGAGAACATCGCCGCCGCCCGGCGCGCCGAGGCGGCGGGAGCCCGGCTGGCGCTGCTGTCCTACCCGCCGTGCTTCCACCCCCGGTCCCTGCAGGAGCTCTACGACTACACCAAGGCGTTCTGCGACGCGACCGAGCTGGCCGTCATCCTCTTCCCGATGACGCACTGGGGCTTCGAGCGCCTCCACTCCGCCTCGATCCCCGTCGACATGCTCGCCGATCTGGTGGACGCCGCGCCGAACGTCGTCTCGGTGAAGGCCGAGGGCGGCTTCCCGTCGGTCGCCGGCTTCGCGCACGCCTGGCACCGGCTCTCGGAGAAGGTGCTGATCACCATGCCGATCATCCAGGAGGCCATCGCGCTGGCGGCGCTCGTCCCCCTGCGGGTGATCGCCACCTCCAACACCGAGTACTACGGCGACACCGCGCCGCGCATGCTGACCCTGGCCCGGGAAGGCAAGATCGACCAGGCCATGGACCTGCTGTGGAAGATCGCCCCCGCGTGGCGCGCCAACGGCAACGTCGCCCCGGTCCCCCACGCCCACTCGGTGAACCGTGCGGCCTGGAAGTACCAGGCGTGGCTGGCCGGCTTCAACGGCGGGCCGATGCGCGTCCCCGCCAACCGCCTGCACAGCGGGGAGATGGCGGCTTTCCGGCGGGCGCTGGTGGATTCGGGACTCTGGGTCACCCAGAGCCCCGATGAGGATTACTTTGTCGGACGCAACCCGGAATGAGCGCGTAGTGCGAAGGACAGGGACGGGGAACGGAATGACTCTCCATGATTTCTGGAAACTGTATACTCCCAAGAGATATATACTCGGAGAGTGCCGAAGAAGAAGCGGGAAGCAGCCGACCAGCCGACGAGCCCTCCCATGAGCGGCGGATCCCTCAGCGGTCTCGAGCGGTCGTCCGCGGTCTCGGGCATGGGCACCGTCTCGCGCACGACACTCGGGGACCGTGTCTACGAGCGGGTCCGCGAGGCCATCATCCGCGGCGAGATCCCGGCCGGAACCGAGATCAACCAGGTCGAGCTCGCCAACACCCTCGGGGTGAGCCGCGTCCCGGTACGTGAGGCGCTGCGGCGGCTCCAGGCCGAACGCCTGCTCGACGCCAACCCCTTCCAGCGCTATGTCGTCACCAAGCTCTCCCGGGAGCAGGTGCTCGAACTCTACGATCTGCGCCAGACCCTGGAGATCTTCGCCGCGCTCCGCGCGCGGTCGCGTCCCGGCTTCCTCCAGGCCGACCTCCCGGCGGCCCGCGCCGCGGCCAACGCCATGGAGCTGGAGATGTCGGCGGAGGAGTGGCTCCAGGCCGACATGGAGTTCCACCGCTCGCTCTACGGCCGCGACTCGGCCGTGACCAGCATCATCGACGAGGTGCGGTTTCGGATCTACCGCTATGTCCACCTCGCCGCTCCCGACCTGCCGCGCCGCAAGGAGGTGCTCACCGAGCACCGCGCCATCCTCGACGCCATCGAGCACGGCGATGAGGACCGGATCCGCGCCCTGATCGAGGCGCACGTCGGGCACACCCGCGACAGGCTCGTCCGGATGGGCTGGGTCGAGGAGACCGGCGAACCCCTGGGCGGTTGAGTCCGTGACGCACGGGGCGCGCCGGGATCGGCCGGCCGCCTCCGGCGCGTCCTTTGCTCTATCACTGAATACACTATTCATTCTTCAGGAAGGTTGCCGTGACCAGTGGCGATCACCGGCCGGAACGGGTCGGCACGCTGGGCAGCGCACTCACGTTCGCGGGGCAGGCGACCCTGGCGCTGCTGGAACTCCGGCCCGAGCTGCACGGGCCGGAGTACTTCCCGACCATGGACGGCGTCGTCGCCGCCGTGCTCGGCGGAGAGGTCGAATGGGGGGTGCTGACGTCGGAGACCTCCAACACCGCGTGCACCGAGACCGCCGCCCGCATCCTCGGCGGTGAGCGGCTGTTCATCGGCGCCGAGATCGTCGTCCCCTACCACTGCGCCCTGCTCGGCAGGCCGGGCAGCCGGCTGGAGGACATCAGGCACGTGGGCGGGCACGGCTCCATCCGCCAGTGCCGCCGCTTCCTCAGGGAGCGGCTGCCCGGCGCGAAGGTCGAGATCCATCCGCAGAACTCCGTGGCCGCCGCCCGGGAGGTGCTGGCGGGCGACGGCTCGGCTGCCCTGATCGGCACCGAGGCCGTCGCACGGGAACTCGGCCTGGAGATCATCGAGCACGACGTCGACGACGGCAGCGCCGGCGGCTGGTGGGCGCTCTCGGCCACGCCGGTGGTCTCCCCCGGCGCCGACCACCTGGCCGTCATCGTCGAGGGCGGCGGAGAACTCCAGGAGTCGCTCGCGCTCGCCGCCCGGCTCGGACTCGCCGTGCGCACGGTCACGAACGCGCCCACGGGCGAGATCTTCCGTTACCGCTACCTCCTGACGCTGCACACGCGCGACGGAGAGCCGCTCCCCGATCAGACGATCGACGCCTTCGGCTCCCGTCTGGCCGGCGTCTTCACCACCTCTACCGCTTCTTGACTCCCCGCCCGTCCTGGCACGGGCATGACTTTGGAGGCTGCATGTCCGACTTCCGTGGATCGGATGTCCTCGACCGCTACATCGAGCAGTGCACCAACTGGGGACGCTGGGGCGAGGACGACTCACTCGGGACGATGAACCTCGTCGGGCCCGACGAGGTGCGCCGCGCCGCGGCCCTCGTCGAGCACGGCGTCACCGTCTCCTGCTCGCTCCCCTACGACCAGCGCGGACCCCAGACCGGGAGCCTGCGGGCCAACCCGCGCAACGTGATGACGGCGACGGGCGCCGACCACCTGGCGGGGGCGCAGGAGATCCTCCCCGCCGGGTTCGGGCCCGCCAAGGGGTACGGGCGTTCCGACGACATCCTCATCGTGCCCAACCAGGCGGGCACCCAGTGGGACTCGCTCTCCCACATCTTCTGGAAGGGGAAGATGTGGAACGGCTACTCCGCCGGTCTCGTCTCCTCGGGCGGCGCCGCCAAGAACGGCGTGGAGAACTACGCGGGCAGGTTCGTGATGCGCGGCGTGCTGCTCGATGTGGCACGCCACCTGGGCGTGGACGCCCTCGAACCCGGCCACGCGATCTCCGTCGCGGAGCTGGAGGCCACCGCGGAGGCCGAGGGGGTGGAGATCGGCCGCGGGGACGCGGTGCTCATCCGCACCGGCTTCCTCGAGGCGCGCCGCGACGCGTGGGGCGACTACGCGGGCGGCGCCGCCCCCGGCGTGTCGCTGCACACCGCGCCGTGGTTCCATGAGCGGGAGATCGCCGCGGTCGCCTCCGACACCTGGGGCGTCGAGGTCCGCCCCAACGAGATCGACTGCTTCCAGCCCTTCCACGTCGTGGCGCTGGTCCACATGGGGCTGGCCATCGGCGAGATCTTCGACTTCCAGGAGCTCTCGGCGGCCTGCGCCCGCTACGGCAAGTACGAGTTCCTCTTCACCGCGCCCTCGCTGCCCATCACCGGCGCCTCCGGGTGCCCCGTCGCCGGGGTGGCGGTGCTGTGATGACCTCGCTCGCCACGACGTCCCCCGCTCCCCCGCTTCCCGCCGTCCCGGCGGAGCTGCTGATCGGAGGGCGCTGGCGCCCGGCGGCAGGCGGCGCCACGTTCCCGGTGGACGACCCCGCGACCGGCGAGACC
>JAFACJ010000481.1 GCA_023425615.1 Actinomycetes bacterium | reverse complement strand
GCGCCGGAACCGAACGCTTTGGAGACGCCCGAAAGCCGGACCGCCTGGGCGGTCCGGCTCGCGGGGGCCTCAACGGCCTTTGTCATGAAGTCTTGACCTCCGGCTTCCCGGCTGCTTTGAGGATCTCGTTGAGGTAGGTCAGGTCGTAGATGCCGTTCAGGTCCACCGGGTCCAGCAGGCCGATGGACTCGGCGTTCTTGGCGCCGGTCAGCAGGGAGCTGGCGACCGGGTCGTTGGTGAACTCGATCTCCTTGAAGGCGGAGTCGAGCACCTCCTTGGACAGCGGCTTGCCGGTCAGCTTCTGCAGCTCGGCGTTGGCGGCGGTCTTCGCCTCTTCCAGGTTGCCGTTGATGTAGTCGTTCGCGGCGACGGTGCCCTCGACGAGCTTCTTCACCAGGTCCGGGTGCTCCTTGGCGAACTCCTGCCGGACGATGAGGTGGGTGATGACGAACTTGCCGTCGGGCCACAGGTCCTTCTCGTTCAGCAGCTTCTTGCCGCCGGACTCCAGGATCAGCCGGGAGGCGAAGGGCTCGGGGACCCAGGCGCCGTCGATCTGGCCCTGCTTGAAGGTGTCGATGGTCTGGGAGTTCTCCTGCGGCACGATGGAGACGTCGCCGGAGCCGTCCTTGTTGGCGGTCAGGCCCTTGGTCTTGAGGTAGGAGCGGACCGCCACGTCCTGGGTGTTGCCGAGCTGCGGAGTGGCGATCTTCTTGCCCTTGAGATCGTCGAGGCTCTTGATCTTGTCCGGGTTGACGACCAGGGAGACGCCGCCGGAGGCCGCACCGCTGATGATCTTGATGGCCTGGCCCTTGGACTTGGCCCAGGCGTTGATGGCCGGGTTGGGGCCGACGAAGGTGGCGTCGATGCCCTTGGCGAAGAGGGCCTCGATCGCGGCGGGGCCCGCGTTGAAGGACTTGGGCGCGATCTTGACGTTCGAGCCGAGCTTCTCGGCGAAGATGCCCTTCTCCAAACCGACCAGGGCGGTGGCGTGCGTGATGTTCGGGAAGAACCCGAGGTTCAGGGTGGTGGTGCCGCCCGCCTTGTCGCTGGAGGAGTCATCGCCGCAGGCGGACAGCGCCGGCATGCTGATCACCAGCGCAGCCACGGCCGCCAGGGCTTTTCTCCTGCTGAGCTTCATCGTTCTCCGCTCCCGGTCGATATTTTCGACTGATTTGATGTGAAAAGTAGAGCAACGGAAGACCCATGAAGTCAACCTGATAGGTAGGAAAGGTGGACACGGTTGGGTAACGCCGTGGGACGGCGAGCCCTCCGGAAGGCCGTGGGGGCGCTTCGGTAGGCTCTGGGCGTAACCCCCGCGACGCCGAACAAGGAGCACCACAGTTGTCTGCGATCGAGGCCGTACACGCCCGGGAGATCCTCGACTCCCGCGGCAATCCCACCGTCGAGGTCGAGATCCTGCTGGAGGACGGCACCCAGGCCCAGGCGGCGGTGCCCAGCGGCGCCTCCACCGGCCAGTTCGAGGCGGTGGAGCTGCGCGACGGCGGTGAGCGCTACGGCGGCAAGGGCGTTCAGAAGGCGGTCGAGGCCGTCAACGGCACCCTCGCCAAGGAGCTCGTCGGCTACGACGCCGACGACCAGCGCATCATCGACCAGGTCATGATCGACCTGGACGGCACCCCCAACAAGGCGAACCTGGGCGCCAACGCCATCCTCGGCGTCAGCCTCGCGGTGGCCAAGGCCGCGGCCGAGTCGGCCGACCTGCCGCTGTTCCGCTACGTCGGCGGCCCCAACGCGCACGTCCTGCCCGTCCCGATGATGAACATCCTGAACGGCGGCGCGCACGCCGACACCAACGTCGACATCCAGGAGTTCATGATCGCGCCGCTGGGCGCGCCCACCTTCTCCGAGGCGCTGCGCTGGGGCGCGGAGGTCTACCACTCGCTGAAGGCGGTGCTGAAGGGCAAGGGCCTGAACACCGGCCTCGGCGACGAGGGCGGCTTCGCCCCCGACCTGCCCTCCAACCGCGAGGCGCTCGACCTCATCCTCATCGCGATCGAGAAGGCCGGCTACACCCCCGGCCGCGACGTGGCGCTGGCCCTGGACGTGGCGGCCACCGAGTTCCACGGCGAGGGCTCCTACACCTTCGAGGGCGCTGCCAAGAGCGCCGAGGAGATGGCCGCCTACTACGCCTCCCTCGTCGCTGACTACCCGCTGGTGTCCATCGAGGACCCGCTGGATGAGAACGACTGGGACGGCTGGAAGTCCCTCACCGACGCCATCGGCGGCAAGGTGCAGCTCGTGGGCGACGACCTGTTCGTCACCAACCCCGAGCGCCTGGCCCGCGGCGTGCGGACCGCGACCGCCAACGCGCTGCTGGTGAAGGTCAACCAGATCGGCTCGCTGTCGGAGACCCTCGACGCGGTGGCGCTGGCCCACAACAACGGCTTCAAGTGCATGATGAGCCACCGCTCGGGCGAGACCGAGGACACCACCATCGCCGACCTGGCCGTCGCCACCAACTGCGGCCAGATCAAGACCGGCGCCCCGGCCCGCAGCGACCGCGTCGCCAAGTACAACCAGCTCCTGCGCATCGAGGAGCTGCTGGACGACGCCGCCCGCTACGCCGGCGCCGCGGCCTTCCCCCGGTTCACCTGGGAGGGCTGACATCTCCGGTCAGCGCGGACCCGCCCCCCGCGAGAACGCGGGGGGCAGGTTCCACCTGACGTCGCGCGCGGCGATCCTCGCGGTCGTCATGTGCGCCATCGCGCTGAGCCTGGCCTACCCGGTGCGCGAGTACGTGGCGCAGCGCAGCGAGATCTCCCGGCTGCAGAAGCAGGAGGCCGCCGTCCGCAAGGACGTGCGGGAGCTCACCGACAAGAAGGCGAGCCTGGGCGACCCCGACTACGTCAAGCGCGAGGCGCGGCGCCGCCTGCACTTCTGCGACCCCGGCGAGCAGTGCTACGTCGTCCTGGACGGCCAGGGCGGCGCGTCGCAGCGGGAGGGCGAGAGCGGCCCCGTCCGCACTCCGCCCTGGTACGAGACGCTGTGGAAGTCCGTGGAAGCCGCGGACCAGCAGAAATAGCTCACAGCAGTCGCGTTCTTAGGCGACAATGGACTGTTCGCAGACCTGTGGGCGATCGGTGAGGAGCGACGGAGTGGCCGCGTCGATGGACGAGCGTGATGTCAGGGCGGTGGAGGCCCAGCTCGGACGGCCGATCAGGGGCGCGGCGCGGGTCGCGCACCGCTGCCCGTGCGGGCTGCCCGATGTGATCGAGACGGCGCCCTACCTGCCGGACGGCTCGCCCTTCCCGACCCTGTACTACCTCACCTGCCCCCGCGCCGCCTCGGCCATCGGCAGGCTGGAGGAGCGCGGCCTGATGCGGGAGATGCAGGCGAGGCTCGCCGAGGACCCGGAGCTGGCCGCGCGGTACCGCGCCGCCGACCGCGACTACCGCGAGCGGCGCGATCGGGCTGCCGAGGAAGAGGGCATGCCGCCGCTGCCGGAGGGCATGCAGACCGCGGGCGGGATGCCCGAGCGGGTCAAGTGCCTGCACGCGCTGGTCGCCCATGAGCTGGCGGCGCCCGGCACCAACCCCTTCGGCCGCGAGGCTCTGGATGAACTGCCCGAATGGTGGCGTTCTGGATGCTGTGTCGATGACAAGATGGTCGAGGACGAGGATGGCCGCGGGCCGCTGGGAGGGTAAATGACGCGGGTAGCCGCGATCGACTGCGGGACCAACTCGGTACGGCTGCTCATCGCCGACATCGACGGGGAACTGCGGGACGTCGAGCGGGAGATGCGGATCGTGCGTCTCGGACAGGGCGTCGACGAGACGGGCGAACTGGCGCCCGAGGCGCTGGAGCGCACCTTCAAGGAGATGCGCTCCTACGCCGAGCTCATCGAGCGGCACGGTGCCGAGCGGGTCAGGGTCGTGGCCACCAGCGCCACCCGCGACGCCCGCAACCGCGCCGACTTCGTGGCCGGAGTCGACGAGATCTTCGGGGTCAAGCCCGAGGTCGTCACCGGCGAGGAGGAGGCGCAGCTGTCCTTCACCGGGGCGACCAGGGAACTGGCGGCGCTGCGTCCGCTGCGCCCCTACCTCGTCGTCGACATCGGCGGCGGCTCCACCGAGTTCGTGGTCGGCGCCTCCCGGGTCGAGGCCGCGCGCTCGATGAACATCGGCTGCGTGCGGATGACCGAGCGGCACTTCAAGGGCGCCAACCCGCCGTCACCCGAACTGATCTCCAACGCGGTCGCCGACATCGACGCCGTCCTGCGCGAGGTGCGCCAGACCGTCCCGGTCGGCGAGGCGCGCACCCTGGTCGGGCTGGCCGGCTCGGTCACCACGGTCGCCGCGATGAGCATGGGCCTCGACACCTATGACTCCGAGCGCATCCACCTGTCGCGCATCACCGCCGCCCAGGTGCACGAGACCACCCGCAAGCTGCTGCGCATGACCCACGAGGAGCGGGCCGAACTGGGCTTCATGCACCCCGGCCGGGTCGACGTGATCGGCGCCGGCGCGCTGATCCTCGACCGGATCATGCGCGAGTACGGATTCGGCGCGGTGGTCGTCAGCGAGCACGACATCCTCGACGGCATCGCCTGGAGTCTCGTCTGAACCGGGTGGACCACGGGCCGGCGAACGGTGCCCGTCCGGGGGACGGCCCCCGGACCCCCGAGGG
>JAFACJ010001104.1 GCA_023425615.1 Actinomycetes bacterium | reverse complement strand
CCTCGACCTTGGTCAGGCCGCCCCAGTCGCCGGCGATGGAGCGCGGGTGGCCCGGGTCGGCGGTGGAGTAGTCCCCGGTGGAGTACCGCAGGTAGGTGCCGCCGCTGAACAGGTACGTCTTGCCGTCGAGTCCGGCGAACGCGGCGTCCACGGCCCCTCCGGTCAGGGACGCCGGCAGCACGCCCCACCGGTCGGCGACGGGGACGACCGCCGCACCGGCGCCGGTCAGCGCGACGGTCCGGCCGTCCTTGAACAGGTGCACGACGCCGGCCGGGTCGGTGAAGGCCGCCTCGACGCCGGTCTCGAACTGCGCGGGGATCCCGGCGGGGCGGGCGGTGCCCTCGTCGGCGAGGACGCCCGGGTTCTCGATGCTGTCGGAGTAGCGCAGCCACCTGCCCCCGGCCAGCAGCCGCACCGCGGCGCCCTCGGTGTAGGCGGCGTCGACGGTGGTGACACCGGTCGGCGTGGACGCCGGTCCCCAGGTCCGGGCGGTGGGCGCCGATCCGGCGGGGGTGTGCACGACGTCGCCGGTGAACACGTGGACGAGGCCGTCGCGGTCCTGGAAGCAGGCGTCGATGGGGGTGGTGGGCACCGGCCCGGGCAGCCCTTCCCGCCGCCACCAGTCGGCGACCGGCCGCGGGTAGCCCTCGTCGACCGTGGCGAGGCCGTTGGAGTAGCGGACGTACTGGTCCCCGGCGAACAGGTACGTACGCCCGTCGGAGTCGGTGTAGGCGCTGTCGATCCGTGCCGGGTCCGTGAAGGCGCTCTTGACCTTGCCGAAGGTCTGGGCGCGTGGCAGCCACGCGGTGCCGCCCTTGTTCCGGGTGAAGACCTGGGACTTCCCGGCGGCGTCGCTCCCGACGAGCCATTCGACGCCGTCGGGCCGGACGAAGGCCGCGTCGATGGCCGTCAGCGCCGCGAACCTGGGCGACAGGTCGGTGAGCGGACGCCGACCGGGCCCGGTGGGCTCGTGGGTGGTGGCCGAGTACGTCCAGTAGCCGGTCCCGCCGAACAGGTACAGGAGGCCGTCGCCGCCCTCCAGCAGTGCGTCCACGCGGTCCAGGCCCTGCGGCAGGGTCAGCGGCTCGGGGAACTTGCCGGCCAGGTCCTGGTCGGCGAACACGGCGCGGACCTCGTCCGGGGTCAGGCCGAGTTTGGCGGCCAGCGCCGCGAACCTGCGGATCCGCCGCACCGCCAGGCGCACCCGCGCGTCGCCGGGCGGCTCGGCCAGGTCCAGGGCGGGGACGGACAGCAGCGCGCGGGCCCGGGCGGGGCCGCCGGTCACGCACTGCGCGACGGCCTCGGCGACGGCGGCGGGCACGCCGAGCACATCGGCCAGGCAGGTGTACAGGGTGGCGTTCTGGCGGGCGGCCAGGGCGGTGAGCCGGCCGGTGACCTCGGTGACGGCGGCGTTCAGCTCCCGGGCGACCGCGTGCAGCAGGAAGAACACCTCGCGGGCGTGGTCGGGTGCCCCCGGCAGCGTGAACTCCAGGGAGTTGTCGGCGTTGGCGAAGTAGGCCGACCGGTCGCGGGCGACGGCCAGCCGCGGGGTGAGGTCGCCCTGCGCGACCAGGTGCGCGATCACCCGGTCGCGGTCGGCCTCGTCCAGGCCCAGGCCGTCCAGCGCCGCGGGCGCCACCCGGTATGGTGCCTCGTCGCGCAGGACACCGGCGATCCGGGCGAACACGGCGTCCTGGTCGGCGGCCAGGAACCCCGGGCCCAGCCACACGGTGCCGTCGGGGTCGGTGAACTCGTCGGGGTCCATGACCCGGCCGCCGGTGATGTGGACACCGTCCAGCGCGGCGTACACGCGGCGGGAGGCCAGCCGGTCGGCGAGCCCGGCGAAGGCGTCAGGGCCGAACGTGGTCAGGCCGGCGCGGTACGCGGCGATCCGGGCCCGCAGCAGCTCCAGCAGCCCGGCGCGGATGGGCGCGAACTCGGCGGCCAGCCCGAAGTCGGCGAGCGGCAGGGTCAGCAGCGCGGCCTGGTCGGTGAAGCGGCCCTCGGCGTCGAGGTGGCCGTTGAACCGCAGGCTCTCCAGCAGCCGCGTCGTCTGGGCCTCGGTCAGCCGGAGCGCGGCCAGGGAGCCGGGCTCCAGGCGCAGCGCGTCGTCGCGGAACGCGGCCAGCCGCTCGGCGAACAGCTCCCCGACCGGCCCTGCCGCGTCGGCGAGGTCGGCGTTGACCTCGAAGTGCGCCGCGTTGCCGACGTCCAGGAAGAAGTCCGGCTCCACGAGGGTGCCGTTCTCCTCGATGTAGCCGGCGTACCACAGGTTGTCGTACAGCTCGGCGCGGGCGCCGTCGCCCAGCTCGCCGAACGCCGCCAGGTCCGAGGGCCGGAACACGGCGGTCCCGTTGATGGTGGCGCCGATCGCCTTGAAGACGGTCTCGCGGTGGGCGGAGAAATCACCGGCCAGGTCGCCGGGGCTCAGGGCGGTGGTCTCGGCGGCCAGGGCGCCGTCGGCGCGCAGCACGCCACGGTACACGAGGTTGCGGAAGATCTTGTTCTGGAGGCGTTCGCCCAGGCCCAGCCCGGCGAAGTCGGAGGCGAAGATCACCCCCAGGTCGGTGACCGCCCGGTAGGCGGCCCCTTGCGCGGCCTCGGCGTCCAGTTCGAGGGCACGGCTGCCGACGGAGGCGACGACACCGGTGTCGTAGGCGGCCAGCACGTCGTGGACGACCTGCGCCGCGCGTTCGCCGAACCGGTCCGACACCAGCGCGGCCGGCTCCAGCGCCACCGGGTCGAGTTCCTCGCCGAGCCGCTCGAACAGCGCCACCCGCTCGGCGTCGCCGTTCTCCGGACGCCCGCCGAGCACCCGCGCCAGCTCCGCTCCGTCGAACCCGGCGCGCCCCATCCAGCCGACGACCGCGAACAGCGTCTGCGCCAGCCACAGCACCGTCTGCGGCGGGCCGCCCCGCAGCACCGCGTGCAGGTCCCGCGTCTGCGGGCCCGGCTCGCCCAGCACCGCGAACGTGGAGTACCGCTGGAGCGACGGGTCCCCCTCGATCGCCACCAGCACGTCGAACAGCTCCCCTGCCGACACCCCCAGCGCCCGCGCCAGCGTCCCGGCCCTCCGGATCAGCGTGATCTCGGGCAGCTCCACGCGGCCCCCGTCGAACGGTCCCGGCTCGTTCGCGCGGTACCGCTGCCGGTAGCGGCGGACGATCTCCACGATGTCGGGCTCGGCGACGTCGATCAGCGCCGCCAGCCGGAACCGGTAGTCACGGTTCGCTGGCGTCAGGATGTCCCCCGCGGCCGTCTCGACCACCACCCCCTCGGCCGGCTTCCACGGCAGCACCAGCCCGCACACGTCCGCGACGGTCAGGCCGTGCAGCCGCGTCAGCCGCACCACCCCGGCCACCGCCCGCAACGCGGCGGCGTCAAGACGCCCGCCGCCGAACGTCGTCAGCACCGCGTCCGCGTCGGTGAGCGTCAGTCCCGCCTTCCGGGCGAGCCGGATCAGCCGGTGCGTGCGATCCAGCCACGCCTTCGGCGCCGCGGGCCCGGCGACGGCCGACAGCCGCGTCTCCTCGGGATTGAGCACGACCTCGCCGCGGAGCTTCACCAGCTCACGGAGCCCCGCCTCGTCCAGCCCCGTCGCGTCGAGGAACCGCCGTGCCTCCAGCAGCCGTTCCAGGCCCTCACCGGCGGCCAGCCCATAGCATTTGGCGAGGTCCGCGTCCGTGGCCGACTCGGTGGTCAGCACCACGACGTCCTCCGCCGACAGCCTCAGGTACTCGCGTGCGGCGATGTCGTGGTCGACGTGGGCGGCGAACAGCCGGTACAGCTCCTCGGGCGTCACCTTCAGCTCGTCCAGGTGCGCCCGCAACCGCTCGTTCCGCACCGAGAACGGCAGCCCGAACGGGTGCACCCGGCTCCGCAGCCCCTCGTACGGGTCGGCCCCGACCAGCCGTTCCAGCACCTCGTTGACGATGTCCAGATACGCGGTCTCGCCGAAGGTGTTCTTCTCGTCCAGCACGATCCGTTTGAGGTCCGGTCTGCGCTCCAGCAGCCCCGGCCGGTCGAACGTCCCCTCCAGCAGCCCCAGCAGCTCCACGAAGTACGCCGCCGGAGAGGACACCGACCTGGCGTCCTGCCCCTCCACGAACCGCAACTCCCCGAACAGCTCCGCGTACTCGGGCAACGAGTTCTCAGCCACGACATCCCCCACTCGAGATCTAGAAACGGCGCCCCATATTCCCCGGGCGACGGCGAATCCAGATACTTACCGGAAGGGCATACATTTCAGGCGCTCATTAGTTGCGCTCCAAAATCGCGACAAAAGAGGGCCGATCAAAAAAATTCATGTAACACGATCGGGGATCGATTCGCGGAGGCCGACAGGAGAGCCGGACCATCCAGGTGTCGGCAAGACCGGGGCGATGAGCCACAGGAGTTGGATGTTCGCCCAGGTCAGGGCACTTGGAATGCACAGCCGAGGATTCGCCCGCCCGAGCCTCAACCGCTGACGGACGTGACACGTCGGAGCCGATGGGGCATGGAACCGCAGGTCAGCACGCTCCAAAGAGCGCGAGATAGATGCGCCTTCGACACTCGACCAAAATCATGTACCTCATGACGCCTTTGTTACGGACACCCCGAATTCGAAGTCAAGCAGCGTGTCAGGGCCGAGCAGCAGGCGAACGGGAGGGGAGCGACGCGGCCGTCGCCGGAAGGGTCCGTGCCAGGCGGGGCCGATATCGACGAGGGATGAGCGACGGAGGAGGGCGATGCCGAGACCGGAGTCCCGGCCGATCCGGCGGTTGCTCCATTCGGTTCCGGCCGGAGTCGGCCGCCCATGATGCGGGCTCGGTGACGGTCCCGGACGGCGGATGCACCTGGCATGCCTTAGGCGCCGGCTCCCCCCACGCGGTAGTGGTAGCCGCTGTCGCCGAACATGGCGTCGATGGCGAGGAGGCGCTTCATGTAGTGGCCTATGGCCAGTTCGTCGGTCATGCCGATGCCGCCGTGGGTCTGCACGGCCGCTTCGGCGAGGGTACGGCCGAGCCTGCCGACCTGGGCTTTGAGGACGGACACCTCGCGTCGGCCGGCCCGGCCCGCCTCGGCGAGCGCGGCCGTGTACAGGAGGGTCGCGCGGGCCTTCGTGAAGGCGATCTTCATGTCGGCCAGCCGGTGGGCGACGGTCTGGAAGGTCGCGATCGGGACGCCGAACTGCCGGCGGGCGGCGGCGTACTCACTGGTCTGGCGCAGCAGGGCCCCCATCGCCCCGACCGCCTCGGCGGACAGGACGATGACCGCGTCGTCCAGGGTCCTGGTGATCGCCTGGTGGGCGTCGGTCGTCAGGCAGCCGTCCGAGGTGATCTCGACGGCGTCGAAGACGATGTGGGCGGCGCTCCTGCCGTCCAGCGTCGTGAAGGGGGTGATCCGCACGCCGGGTGCTCCGGGTTCGACGACCAGCAGCGCCAGTCCGCCCCGTCCGCCGGGTTCTCCGCCGACGCGTGCGGTGACGACCAGGACGTCGGCGTTCGCGCCGCCGAGCACCAGCCGCTTCTCGCCGTCCAGGCGGTACCCGCCGTCCGTCGGGGTGCACCGCGCGGCCACCAGTGCGGGGTCTGCCGTGCCGGTGCCCTCCTCGTGGGCGAACGCGGCGAGCGCCTCGCCGGCCATGAGCCGCCCGAGCCAGTGCCCGGCCTTCGGGTGCCCGCCGAACTCCGCCAGCGCCCGCCCGGCCAGCAGGATCGAGGACAGGTAGGGCTCGACCACCAGGTGCTCGCCGAACAGCTCGCCGACCGAGACGAGGTCGACGACCGAACCGCCGAGACCGTCGAGACCGTCGAGGTCCTCGGGGAACGGCAGGGCGAGCAGCCCGAAGTCGGCGAAAGCCCGCCACACCTCGGCCGAGAAGGGCCGATCGGATCGCACGATCGCCTGGCGTGCCTCGAAGGCGTAGTTCTTCGCGAGATAACGGCCGACGCTCTCGCGCAGCATCGTCTGCTCGTCGGTGAAGGTGAAGTCCATCGTCGCTCTCCTGCGCTCAGCGGCTCATCATGAGGGAGCGCGCGATCAGATCGCGCTGCACCTCGTTGGTGCCCGCGTAGATCGAGGCCGCCCGGCTGTTGAGGTAGTACGGCATGGCGATCATGTCGAAACCGTCGCCCAGCGGCTCCGTCCCGCTTCCGACCGTCAGGGCCTGGAGCTGGAGCGAGAGCCCCTCAAGGCCGCTCACCCGCGCCATCAGGGAGGTCAGCCGCTGGATCAGCTCGGTATTGACGGTCTTGTTGAACGACGGGAAGGCCGGGTCGTCGGCGATGGGGTGCCCGCTCATCGCGAGCTTCTCCACGGCCTCCGTGGACGCGACGTCCGCCTCCAGTTCGCCGAGCTCCCGCTGGAACACCGGGTCCGCGGCGAGCGTGCCGCCGAACGGCGAGGGGCGCGTCTCGGCCGCCTCGCGGAGCATCCGGAGGAAGCGGTAGAGCCACGGGGACTGCGACGAGCCGCCGCGCTCGTACTTGAGCAGGTGCTTGGCGACGGTCCAGCCGTCGTTCTCGGCTCCGACGCGGCCCGACTGCGGGACGCGGACGTCGTCGAAGAACACCTCGCACTGCTCGGGGAAGCCGTCGAGGCCGACGATGGGGCGGATCTCCATGCCGGGGTAGTCGACGCGGTCCAGGAGCAGGAAGGTGATGCCCTGCTGCTTCTTGCCCTCGCTGCTGGTGCGGACCAGCATGAACATCCGGTTCGAGTGGTGGGCGAGCGTCGTCCAGGTCTTGCTGCCGTTGATGATGTAGTCGTCGCCGTCGGCCACCGCGGTGCAGTTGAGCGACGCCAGGTCCGAGCCGGCCTCCGGCTCGGAGTAGCCCTGCGTCCAGTAGTCCTCACCGGACAGCATCCTCGGCAGGTACTCGGCCTTCTGCTCCTCGGTTCCCAGGTCGATGAGCAGCGGTCCGATCATCTTGAGGCAGTTGGGCAGCAGCGGCGGCAGGTCCCGCTTGCCGTACTCCTCGGCGAAGACGAAGCGCTCCTGCTCCGACCAGCCGGTGCCGCCGTACTCCACCGGCCACTCCGGCGCGGCCCACCCTCTCTCGTGCAGGATCCTCTGCCACGCCATGGTCTCCTCGAAGGGGGCGAAGACGCTCGTCGTCTTGCGCCCCGCCTCCCGGACGGCGTCCGTCGGCGCCGTGTCGAGGAACTCCGCGACCTCCCGGCGGAAGGCCTCGAGCTCCGGATTCGGTTCGATGTTCATCGGGTTCGCGGTGTGGAGGCCCCTGCCTTCAGGCGGGGAGGAAACACCGCTCCCTCCCTTCACGACAAGTACTCTTAATTGAACTTGCTGTAGTGCGTGAGGCATGGCCCGCACTGTGAAGCGGGCGTTGGAGTTCCG
>JAFACJ010001089.1 GCA_023425615.1 Actinomycetes bacterium | reverse complement strand
GTCCTGGAGGTCGACGGCGTCAGCCGCGCCTTCCGGGGACCGGACCGGGTGCGGCGGCCCGCCGTCGAGCGGGTATCGCTGACGCTGCGCGCCGGAGAGACACTCGGCGTGGTCGGTGAGTCGGGCTCGGGCAAGAGCACCCTCGCCAACATCGTCATGGGGCTGCTGGAGCCGGACGAGGGCACCGTCGCGTTCCTCGGACGCGCCTGGTCGCCCGCGCCCGAGTCGGCGCGGCGCCCGGCGCGGGCGGGGATCCAGCTCGTCCAGCAGGATCCGCTGGGGTCGTTCGACCCGCGGTACACCGTCGAGCGGATCATCGGGGAGGCGCTCGGGCCGCCGAGCGCGCGGGCGGCACGGCGGCGGCGCGGCCGGATCGCCGCGCTGCTGGAGCGGGTCGGACTGGACGCCGGGCTGCTGGACCGCCATCCGAGCCGGCTCTCGGGCGGGCAGCGCCAGCGGGTCGCGATCGCCCGCGCCATCGCGCCGGGACCGCGCCTGCTGGTCTGCGACGAGCCGGTGTCGGCGCTGGACGTCTCGGTGCAGGCGCAGATCCTCGACCTGTTCGTCGACCTCCAGGACGAGCTGGGCGTCGCGCTGCTGTTCATCTCCCACGACCTGGGCGTGGTCCACCACATCAGCGACCGGGTCCTGGTCATGCGGCACGCCCGCGTGGTGGAGAGCGGTACGGTCCAGGAGGTCTTCGGGCATCCGCGCGAGGACTACACCAGGGAGCTGCTGGCCGCCGTGCCGGGCCTGGACCTGGGCCGCGGCGCCCCGGCGCCCGGCCGCGGGTCCTAGGCGAGGCGGCGGGCGACCAGTTCGGTGATCTCCGCGAGGTGGTCCTCGACGAAGAAGTGGCCGCCGGAGAAGACGTGGACCCCGGTGGAGGCGGTGGTGTGCGCGGCCCAGGCCTTGGCCTCGGCGACGGTGGTGAGCGGGTCGGCGTCCCCGGTCAGCACCTCGTACGGGCAGGACGGGTCGGGCCCCGGCCGGCGCGTGTAGCGTTCGATCGCGGTGTAGTCGGCGCGGACCGCGGGCAGGACGAGGCCGCGCAGCTCCGGGTCGCGCAGGAGGCGGGCGTCGGTGCCGCCGAGCGCGGCGAGTTCGGCCAGGAGCCGGTCGTCGTCTGCCAGGTGCACCGTCTCGGCGCGGATCGTGGAGGGGGCGCGGCGTCCGGAGGCGAACATGACCTCCAGCCGGACGCCGGCCCCGTGCTCCAGGAGGCGTGCCGTCTCGTAGGCGACGATCGCGCCCATGCTGTGCCCGAAGAACGCCAGCGGCAGGTCCGCGTGGTCGGCGAGGTCGGTGCCGAGCGCCTCGAACACCGCCTCCGCCAGCCGCGGGACGTCCGGCAGGGGAGGTTCGCGGTGGCGGTCCTGGCGGCCCGGGTACTGGACGGACAGGACGTCCACGGCGGGGGCGAGCGCGCGGGCGAGCGGGAGGTAGTAGCTGGCCGAGCCGCCCGCGTGGGGAAAGCACACCAGCCGGATCCGCGCGCCGGGCGCCTCCCGGTAGCGGCGCAGCCAGGTGCCGGAGCCGCTCACACCGCAGCCCGCAGCCGCGCGCCCTCACCGGAGGCGAGGATGGACCGCTGGAGTTCCCGCAGCCTGATGCCGGGTTCGAGTCCCAGCTCCCGGCTGAGGGTGGTGCGGGCCGTCTGGTAGACCGTCAGCGCGTCGGCGCGGCGCTCGCACCGCCACAGGGCCAGCATCAGCTGCCGGTAGAACGCCTCGTGCAGCGGGTGCTCGCCGATGAGGCGCTGGAGGCCGCTCACCAGCTCCCGGTGCCGGCCGAGCCGCAGGCTCGACTCCACCAGCAGCTCGTTGCACTCCAGGCGGTTCTCCTCCAGCCAGATCGCGAACCCGTTGATGATCGGGCCTTCGCGCAGTTCGCCGAGGGCGGGACCGCGCCACAGGCCCAGCGCCGCGGCGAAGGCGGCCCGCGCCTCCTCGTGGCGGCCGTCCCTGGCGTGCGCGCGGCCCTCGTCGGCCAGGCGCTGGAAGACGTGCAGGTCGAACTCGTCGGTCCCGGTGCGCAGCAGGTAGCCGGGAGCCCGGGTGACGATCGGGCTCGGGCTCCCGGCGCCGAGCATCTTGCGCAGCTGGGAGATGTAGACGTACAGCGCCGCGTGCACCCGGCGGGGCCGGCTGCCGCCCCACACCTCGGTGATGAGCTGTTCGACCGACACGACCTGGTCGGCCCGGATCAGCAGGGCGGCCAGCACGATCTCCATCTTCCGCGCGCTCAGCCCCAGGACCTCGCCGTCCTTGACCACGCGCAGCGGCCCCAGCACCTCGTACCTCACGTCGCCTCCGGCCGCGATCCTGGTCCCGGCGGTCCGTCGGGACCGGAGACCTCAGCGTCGCAGAAGAAGCGCCGCGGGGCGTCAGCAAAATTACCTAGTTTCCGGATCCGGAAATCCGGGTCACACCTCGGCGGGCGGCGACTTGCGGTCGAGCGCCTTCACCGTGAGCATCGGCAGCGCTGGATCCACCCGCAGCCGCTCCAGGAACAGCACGATCGTGGCCGCGACGGTCCGGTGCGTCTGGTCGTTCAGCACGTCGTGCCGTGCGCCCACCACGCCGATGAGCCCCGCCCTGGGACCCGCCTCGAACCGCCGTGTCGCCTCCTCGAACGAGGTCAGCGGGTCCTTGGCGCCGTGCAGGCCCAGGATCGGCACCTGGATCGCGCCGAGG
>JAFACJ010001044.1 GCA_023425615.1 Actinomycetes bacterium | reverse complement strand
AGGGCGGGGGGCAGACCGCCAAGTGGGGGGGCCGGTGCGGTGAGTGCCAGGCGGGGGGGACCGGGGCCGAGGCCGGCGCGGCGGCGCCGCCGCGGGTGGTGAGCGCCGGGCCGGTGAGCGCTCCGGCGCGGCCGATCGGCGAGGTGGACGTGCGCTCCTCGCAGAGCCGCCCGACGGGCATGGACGAGCTCGACCGGGTGCTGGGCGGCGGCCTCGTGCCGGGCGCGGTGCTGCTGATGGCGGGCGAGCCCGGCATCGGCAAGTCGACGCTGCTGCTGGAGGTGGCGGCGCTGGCGGCCGACCGCGGCAAGGTGCTGTACATCACGGGCGAGGAGTCGGCCGAGCAGGTCAGGCTGCGGGCCGACCGGGTCGGGGCGATCGCCGACCGGCTCTACCTGGCGGCCGAGACCGACCTCGGCGCGCTGCTGGGGCATGTGGAGACGGTCGAGCCCGAACTGCTCATCGTCGACTCGATCCAGACGATCGGCTCGGCCGAGGCGGACGGGGCGCCAGGCGGCGTCACCCAGATCCGCGAGGTCACCGCCAACCTCATCCGCGTCGCCAAGGAGCGCGGCATCACCGTGGTCCTCGTCGGGCACGTGACGAAGGAAGGCGCGATCGCGGGGCCGCGCCTTCTGGAGCACCTGGTCGACGTGGTCCTGTACTTCGAGGGCGACAGGCACAGCAGGCTGCGGATGATCCGCGCGGTGAAGAACCGCTACGGGCCCACCGACGAGCTGGGCTGCTTCGACCTCTCGGAGGTCGGCATCGTCGGCCTCGCCGACCCCAGCGGCCTGTTCCTCACCCGGCGGGAGGAGCCGGTGCCCGGCACCTGCGTCACCGTCACCCTGGAGGGCAGACGCCCCCTGGTGGCCGAGGTCCAGGCGCTGGTGGGCCCGAGTTTCCTGCCCTCGCCGCGGCGTGCCACCTCGGGCCTGGAGTCCACCCGTGTCGCGATGGTGCTGGCGGTGCTCCAGCAGCGCGCCCGGATGAAGATGCACGAGAAGGACATCTACGTCTCGACGGTGGGCGGGGTGCGGCTGACGGAGACCTCGGTCGACCTCGCGGTGGCGCTGGCCGTGGCCGGCTCGGACTCCGAGCAGCCGCTGTCGCCGACCCTCATCGCGGTCGGCGAGGTGGGCCTGGCCGGTGAGGTGCGGGCGGTGCCGGGGGCGCAGCGGCGGCTGAGCGAGGCGGCGCGGCTGGGGTTTCGCAGCGCGATCGTGCCGCGGGGCGCGCTGGAACTGGGCAAGGGGAATCCGCTGCGTGCGGTGGGCGCGGTGGAGTTCGAGGGAATGAAGGTCATCGAGGTCGACCATCTGGCGGAGGCGACCAGGGTCGCCTTCACCGCGCCTTGATCACGTTTGGGACCTTCCGAAGAGAGGGATCAGGTCGGGTAAAAGGAAAAAGAAGGGAACCGATGCCCCTGGCCAGGCGTCTGATCCGGGAGGGAAGCGGCCTCGGTAAGCTGTCTCCGCTCTAATCTCCTTCTGGGGACGTCTTTCGGAAGATATCTTCCGGCGGAAGGTCGAGGGCGCACCTTGTTGACGACCGGCGACCTGCGGGGGTCAAGTGCCAGCACAAGAAAAAACCGTCGACGAGAGACGCCGCGCGACCCTGGCGGCGGTGGCTCCGGGGACGTCTCTTCGTGACGGCCTGGAACGCATCCTGCGCGGCCACACCGGCGGCCTGATCGTCCTGGGCTACGACCGGACGGTGGAGGAGCTGTGCTCCGGGGGTTTCGCCCTGGACGTGGAGTTCTCCGCCACCCGCCTGCGCGAACTGGCCAAGATGGACGGCGCGATCGTGCTGGACTCCTCCTGCACGCGCATCGTCCGCGCTGCCGTCCATCTGGTGCCCGATCCGACGATCGCGACCGAGGAGTCGGGGACCCGGCACCGCACCGCCGAACGGGTGGCCAAGCAGACCGGCTATCCGGTGATCTCGGTCAGCCAGTCGATGCGGATCATCGCCCTGTATCTGGACGGGCGCTATGTCCTGGAGGACTCGGCCGCCATCCTCTCCAAGGCCAACCAGGCGCTGGCCACGCTGGAGCGCTACAAGCTGCGGCTGGATGAGGTCTCCGGCACCCTGTCGGCGCTGGAGATCGAGGACCTGGTCACCGTCCGCGACGTCACCTCGGTGGTGCAGCGGCTGGAGATGGTCCGCCGGATAGCCGATGAGATCGACGGCTATGTGGTGGAGCTGGGCACGGACGGCCGGCTGCTCTCCCTCCAGCTAGAGGAGCTGGTCTCCGGGGTGGAGGAGGAGCGCGAGCTGATCGTCCGCGACTACCAGCCCAGCGAGCGCCCCACCGAGCAGGTGCTGGCCGCGCTGGACGAGCTGACCGCCAACGATCTGCTGGAGCTGGGCGACGTGGCCCGCACCATGGACTTCAGCGGCAGCGACGCCCTGGACCTGCCGGTCAGCCCCAAGGGCTACCGGCTGCTGGCCAAGGTGCCGCGGCTGCCGGCCCCGGTGGTCGAGCGCCTGGTGGGGCACTTCGGTGGCCTGCAGAAGCTGCTCGCCGCCACGATCGACGACCTTCAGGCGGTCGAGGGCGTCGGCGAGGCCCGCGCCCGCTCCGTCCGCGAGGGCCTCTCCCGGCTCGCGGAGTCCAGCATCCTGGAACGCTACGTCTGACCCGCCCCCGGGGTGCCCGG
>JAFACJ010001022.1 GCA_023425615.1 Actinomycetes bacterium | reverse complement strand
GCCCCGGCCGGGGATGGGTGGCCGGGGCGGAAGGACGGGGTCCGGGGTCGTTCCCCAGGCGGGTCAGTCCTGGAACTCGGGGATGATGTGCTCGGCGAAGAGTTCGAGGTTGCGCTTGACGGTGTCCAGCGGCAGGACGCCCTGCTGCCCCTGCATGAACAGGCCGAACCACTCCAGGTCGGGCATGCGGTCGAGCATGCGCTGGATGCCGCGCTTGACGTCGTCGGGCGTGCCGAGCAGGGCCATCTCGACCTCGTTCATACGCCGGAAGTCGCCCTTCTCGGCGCTGATCGGCTTGAACTTGTCGTCCTCCTTCTTGCGGAGGACCTCCAGGTAGCCGAACGGGCCGAAGAAGGAGGCGAAGTCCTTCTGCATGCCCTTGCCGAAGGTCTCGATGGCCTCTTCCTTGGTGTCGGCCATACCGACGATCTTGAGGATGCCGGTGTGCTCGCCCAGCTTGTAGATCTTGCCGAGCTTGGCGCACTCGTCCTGGTAGAGCTTGGCCTTGGCGGCGTGGTCGTCGGGGTTGGGGGTGAACATCCAGGGCAGGATGCCCTCCTGCGCGGCGCGGATGACCGAGCGGTCGGAGACGGTGAACGGCTGCCACAGCTCCGGGTGGGGGTTCTGGTAGGGCCGGGGGCAGACCGAGATGCCCTGGATGACACCGTTCTCATCGAGCTCGCCGGCGCCGAACTTGCGGGTCCAGTCCTGGGCGGGCCAGCCCTCGATCCCGGAGTAGGGATGGGGGATCTCGTAGTCCAGCACGTCGCTCTTGTAGCGCAGCAGGTCCTCCGACCAGGCCAGCTTCATGATCTTGAGGATCTCGCCGAACACGTCGAAGTTGCGGTTGTCGCCGGCCGAGCCGTCGGAGTGGGCCGCCACCGCGTCCCAGCGCTGGCCCAGCACCTGCATCCAGCGGTTCTGGTAGCCGCGGGCCACGCCGAGGCGGAGCCGTCCCTTGGAGAAGTGGTCCAGCAGGGCCACGTCCTCGGCGGCGCGGATCGGGTCCCAGGCCGGCAGCACGATGCCCAGCGGCGCGAGCAGGATGCGCTCGGTGCGGGCGGCGAGGTCGGTGAGGAACATCAGCGGGTTGACCGAGAACTCGAAGCCCTCGGAGTGGAAGTGGTGCTCGGTCATCATCAGCGCGTCGAAGCCGATCTGGTCGGCGAGCACCGCGATCTGCCGCACCTCGTCCAGCAGCCTCTGGTAACTCTCCACGTCCCGCCCGATCGGCCGCTTGGCGACCGCGTTCTCTTCGGAGCCCCACCCCGAGCCGGGGATCTGCGGGTTCAGGAAGATCGAAAACTTCACGGCGTCTCACTCCTCGATGGTCCGGCCCGTCCGGGCTCAGTCTGGCAAAGCACAACCAAACAAGCAAGCGCTTGGGTAGGTTACGGGAGTGACTGTGACGCGCCGCACATCATAAATCCTCCGTTCCGGAGAGGACCGGAACGGAGGATTTCGAGAGATCCGCTACCAGGCGCCCGGGGTACCGGCCGGGACGAGGCTGCGCTGCTCGGAGGTGAGCTTCTTCCCGTTGTACTCGGTGCTGAACGTGAACGGGGAGACCTCGGTGACCACCTTGTAGCCGATGTAGTAGCGGCCGGTCTTCTGGCCCTCGGGGATGAAGACCTTGCCGCCGTCGTTCATCTCCAGCAGGTCGGGCCGGGTGACCGTGACCTGGAGGTAGATGCCGCCCTTGGGAGCGGGGGCGTTGATGTCGATGTTCGCTTCGAGGGTCCGCTGCTTCGTGGAGTCGATGAGCGCGTCCATGTGCAGGTGGAACTCCGTCGGCACGATGACGACCTCGGCGGCGCCCTTGGTGAGGACGAACGCCTTGCTGAGCGTCTGGGCGCCGTACTTGGCGGAGATCTTGACCTCGGTGGCGGCGTTGACGGCCGCGGTGTTCACCTTGAACGTCGCGGTCTTCTTGCCCGCCGCCACCTTCACCTGGGCGTTGACCGTCGCCTTGTCGCTGTTGCTCGCCAGCGCGACGGAGACGCCGCCGGCGGGCGCCGCCTTGTTCAGATAAACGGTGCCGGTGGTGGCGTTGCCTCCCTGGAGGGAGTAGTCGTCCAGGTAGAGCCCGGCCAGGTAGAGGCCGGGGGTGAGGGTCAGCTTGCGCTTGAGGACCTTGCCGTCCAGGCCCGCGGCGACCACGCCGGTGCCGACGCGGGCGATCTTGGCGGTCGTGATGGCGAAGCGCGCGGTCTTCTTGCCCGCCGGTACCTTCACCGACTTGGGCACCTTGATGTACTTGGCACTCTTGGCCGCCAGTTTGACCTTCGTGCCGCCCATGGGGGCGGCGGAGGTGAGGGTCACGGTGCCGTACGTCTTCTTGCCGCCGACCAGTTTCTTCTTGGCGAGCTTCAGCCCGGAGAGCTTCGGCTTGGCCTTGAGATGGGCGACGTTCTGGATGGTGGCGGGAGCGCCGTCGATCTGGGAGATCGCATAACCGCCTGAGGCGGCGAGGGCGACGGCCGCGAGGCCGCCGATGAGGGCTCGTCTGAGCTGCCGGACCAAGGGAACGGCCTTCCGGAAAGGGGGTCGGATGGTGCGGCCGTATAATCCCGGCTTGCCGGATTTGCGTCAAGATCGCGGCTCAGTTGGGAATGGTTCGCAGCCAGGTCTCCACGACGTGCAGGAACTCCGCGGGCCGCTCCTCGTGCAGCCGGTGCCCGTTACCGGGGAAGAAACGCGTCTCGGCCTTCAGCGCCTCGGCCTCCCAGGCGGCGCGCTCGGCGTCGGCCCACAGCGCCAGCACCGGCTGGGTGCGGCGGGCCAGATACTCCTCCGACTGCGAGCGCACTCCGAACTGGCCCTCGTCGACGAACAGCGCGGTGAAGGACTCGACCAGCACCCGGGGATCGGTGCCCAGCAGCTTGCGGGCGTGCCAGTGCCGGACGGCCGGGGGTGTGGCCGGGGTGTAGAGGGTGCCGTCCATGGCCAGCGCCGTCGCGTGCGGGTCGGCCCGCAGCGCCTCGGCGTAGCCCGGCATGAACGCCGCCATGTCCGCGCGCAGCCCGTACCCCGGGTCGACGGTGACGACCGCGCGCACGAGTCCGGGGTGCTCGACGGCCATGACGCTCACGACCTGCCCGCCCAGGGAGTGCCCGATCGCCACGACCCGCTCCACCTCCAGCAGGTCCAGCAGTGCGACGAGGTCGCCGGCCATGAGCCTCGGCGTGTGCGCGGAGGCGACATCGGAGTAGCCGTGCCCGCGCAGGTCGGGCGCGATGACCCGGTACCGCTCGGACAGGTGCGGGATGTGCCAGACCCAGTCGTGGGAGTCGGCGCCCATCCCGTGCACGAGCAGCAGCGTCTCGGCGTCGCGCGGTCCGTCGTCGGTGTAGAACAGGCGGACGTCACCGAGGTCGGCGAAGGGCATCCTGACTCCTCGAAGGCTGTGCGGTCCCGGCCTCACTATAGTGAAACCGAGCAATCGCTTGGTAGAGGGAGTCCCCGTGCGCCTCGGTCTGACCATGTTCGCCACCGATCTGACGATGCGGCCGCACGAATTGGCGCGCGCCGCGGAGGAACGCGGCTTCTCCTCGCTCTACCTTCCCGAGCACACCCATATCCCGGTCTCCCGGCTGACCCCGGCGCCCGCCACGCCGCGGGCG
>JAFACJ010000993.1 GCA_023425615.1 Actinomycetes bacterium | reverse complement strand
GTCGTGGGACATGCCGGCGAAGGAGGGCGTGAGGCGTGCGCATTCGGCGAACGCCGCGGCGGGAGAGGCGCAGCCCAGCGGCGCTCCCATGGCCTGGGCGACGCGGTGCAGGATCTCGAAGTCGGTGCGGGCCTGGCCGGGCGGCGGCGTGGCGGGGCGTACGCGCTGCACGCGCCGGTCGAAGTTGACGAAGGTGCCGTCCTTCTCCAGGAAGGAGGCGGCCGGGAACACCACGTCGGCGTGTTCGGCGGTGGCTGAGAGGAACAGGTCGTGGACGACGACCAGCTCGCACGCCCGCAGTGCCGCGGTGACATGGGTGGTGTCGGGGTCGGAGGTGGCGATGTCCTCGCCGATGACGTAGAGGGCCTTGAGGGTGCCGTCGATGGCGGCGTCGAACATCTGCGGGATGCGCAGTCCCGCCTCCTGCGGCACGGTACGGCCCCACGCCGCGGTGAACCGTTCCCGGACCGAGGGGTCGGCGACGGGCTGGTAGCCGGGCAGGAGGTCGGGAAGGGCTCCCATGTCGGAGGCGCCTTGGACGTTGTTCTGGCCGCGTAGCGGTAGCACGCCGCAGCAGCCGGGGGTGCCGACCGCGCCTTTGAGGAGGGCGAGGTTGGCCAGGGTGCGTACCCCGTCGGTGCCGTGGAGGTGCTCGGTGACGCCCAGCCCGTAGACGATCACGGGTCGTTCGGCCCGCCCGTACAGGTCGGCGGCGGCCTCCAGGTCGCTCAGCGGCACCGCGGCGATGCGCGCCATCTCCTGCGGAGGCTGCTCGGCCAGCAGGGCTCGCAGGGCGTCGAGTCCCGTGGTGCGGGCGGCGAGGAACTCCTCGTCCAGGTGGCCTCGTTCGATGAGGAGCCGGGCGAGGGCGTTGAAGACGGCGACGTTGGTGCCGGGCCGGTTGCGCAGGTGCACGTCGGCCAGGGCCGCCAGTTCGGTACGGCGCGGGTCGACCACGAGGAGCCTGGCGCCTTGCAGGACGCGTTGCTTGATGCGCGCTCCCACGACGGGGTGGGCCTCGGTGGGGTTGGCTCCGGCCAGCAGGACGCAGTCGGCGCGGTCGACGTCCTCCAGCGCGTTGGTGCCGCCTGCCAGCCCGAAGGAGGCGGTCAGTCCGGTCGCCGAGGGCGCGTGGCACAGCCGCGAGCAGTTGTCGACGTTGTTGCAGCCCAGCGTGGTGCGGGTGAACTTCTGGGCGAGGTAGTTCTCCTCGTTGGTCATCCTGGCCGAGGAGATGACGCCGATCGCGCCGCCTCCGTACGTGTCCCGCAGCGCGGTCAGGCGGTCGGCCGTGAACGCCAGTGCCTCCGGCCAGGTGGCGGGTTCCAGGGGTGAACGGCGGCCGGCGCGGCGCAGCAGCGGCTCGGTGATCCGCTCACGGGAACCGGTGAACCCGTGGGCGAAGCGGCCTTTGACGCAGGCGTGGCCGCGGTTGACCGGTCCGTTCGCCGGGGTGATGGCGGCCACCGCCCCGTCGCGGACATGCACGCGCAGCGCACAGCCCACTCCGCAGAACCCGCACGTGGTGGTGACGTCGCGCTCCATCGGGCGGGGGTCCAGGAGCGCGGGCTCGGAGAGGGCGCCCGTCGGGCAGCTGTCGGCGCATCCTCCGCAGCCGACGCACGGAGAGGACACCCAGGGCTCTCCCGCCCCTGCCACGACGACCGTGTCGAAGCCCCTCCCGGACAGCTCCAGCGCGAACGTCCCCTGGACTTCCGCGCACATCCGCACGCAGCGTCCGCAGGCGATGCACAGGTCGCGGTCGAGCTTGACATACGGGTGGGAGTGGTCGGTGCCCAGGTCGCGTCGGGATCCGCCGAACGCGCCGGGGTCCGCTCCGAGGTCGCGGCAGGCGCGCACCAGCTCGCTGCGGTCTTCGGGCAGTTCCAGTGCCCGCGGCGGCAGCTGCGAGACGATCAGCTCCAGCGCTCCGCGCGCCGCCTTCCTGGCCCGGGGGTCGGCGGGGTCCACGGTCATGCCCTCGGCCGCGGGTGTCGTGCAGGCTGCGACGACGCCTCCCGGCTCGGCCGCCACGAGGCAGACCCGGCACGACCCCTGCGGGGAGAGCCGGTCGTCCTGGCAGAGCGCCGGAACCGCCTCTCCCGCGGCGCGCACCGCCGCCAGCACGGTGGCGCCCTCGGCCACCTCGACCGGCCGTCCCGCCACGCACAGCCGGATCATCGCTTCTCCAGGCCGAGATCGTCCCGGTAGACGCGCAGCAGGCCGCGGACGGAGCCGGGCACGCCGCGGCCGAACGCGCACAGGCTCGCCGCGGCCATGACGTCCATCAATCGTTCCAGTGCCGCCGCGGTCTCGGGGCCGCCGTCACCGGCCTCGATCCGCTCCGCCATCTCCACTCCGCGGCGTGCTCCCACCCGGCACGGGCTACAGGCGCCGCAGCTTTCGGAGTCGGCGAAGTCCCATATGTGGCGTAGCAGTGCTCGAGCCGGGGTCCCGGCGCCGACGGCGACGAGACCGGCGTGCCCCATGGGGACGCCGTGGTCGGCCAGGGTCCGGGCCAGCAGGGGCGTGTCCAGGGCGTCGGGAGGCAGGAAACCGCCCAGGGGGCCGCCGATCTGCAGTGCCCGCAGGGTGTCGCCGTCGCGCAGGCCGCCGCCCAGGTCGTCGGTCAGCACGGACAGCGGGGTGCCGAACTCCACCTCGTAGGCGCCGGGGCGGCGGAAGCGCTCGTTGAGGCAGACCAGCTTGGTGCCCGTCTCCCGCGTGTCCCCGAGACCGGCGTACGCCTCCCCGCCGTGCCGCATGATCCACGGCAGCGCGGCCAGGGTCTCCACGTTGTTCACCGCGGTCGGCCGCTCGAACAGCCCCTGGTCGGTGGGGTAGGGCGGGCGGCTGCGGACGCTGCCGCGCAGGCCCTCCAGGGCGTGCAGCAGCGCCGTCTCCTCCCCCGCCACATACGAGCCTGCGCCTTCGACGACCTCGACGTCGAAGGAGGCGCCGGAGCCGTGCACGTCGCGGCCGAGGTGCCCTGCCGATCTCGCCTCGTCCACCGCCTCCCTCATCCGGGCCAGGGCCCCGGGGTACTCCGAGCGGACCAGGACCACTCCGCGTTCGGCGCCGGTCGCCAGGGCGGCCAGTGCCAGTCCCTCCAGCACGCGGTGCGGGTCCCTTTCCATCAGGAGCCGGTCGCAGTAGGAACCCGGGTCGCCCTCGTCGCCGTTGGCCACCACGAAACGCGGGGGCTTCCGCCGCGCGGCGGCCGACCACTTGGCCGCGACGGGGAACTC
>JAFACJ010000969.1 GCA_023425615.1 Actinomycetes bacterium | reverse complement strand
GGCAAGGACTGCATCCAGGTCCTGGGCGGTATCGGCATGACCTGGGAGCACGACGCCCATCTCTCGCTGCGCCGCGCGATGACGCTCCGTGCCGTCTGCGGGGGAGTGAGCCGGTGGCGGATCCGCGCGACCGAACTGGGCCGTGACGGGGCGCGCCGCCAGTGGTCGGTATCGCTGGAGGCACCGGAGGAGGAACGGCTGCGGATCAGGGACCTCGTCCAGGGACTCCCGAAGCGGGAGCCGGAGCTGAGGAACGCCCTGACGGAGGCGGGGCTCATCGCGCCGCACTGGCCCGAGCCCTACGGGCGCGGCGCGTCACCGGTGGAACAGGTGCTCATCGCCGAGGAACTCGCCCGCGCCGGTGTCCGCGTCCCCGATCTCGTCGTCGGCAACTGGGCGCTTCCGACCATCATCGAGTACGGCACGGACGAGCAGCGGGAGCGCTTCGTCCTCCCGACGCTGCGCGGGGAGACCCGCTGGTGCCAGCTGTTCTCCGAGCCGGAGGCGGGCTCGGACCTGGCCTCGCTGCGCACGAAGGCGGTGCGGGTGGAGGGAGGCTGGTCGCTGACCGGCCAGAAGGTGTGGACCTCCCAGGCCAGGGAGGCGGACTGGGCTATCTGCCTGGCCCGCACCGACCCCGACGTCCCCGACCACAAGGGCATCACCTACTTCCTGGTGGACATGAGGCGGCCGGGCATCGACGTCCGCCCGCTGCGCGAGATCACCGGCCACGCCGTCTTCAACGAGGTCTTCCTCGACGACGTCTTCGTCCCGGACGACATGGTGGTGGGCACCGTCGACGACGGATGGAAGCTCGCGCGGGCCACGCTCACCAGCGAACGCGTGGCCATCGCCGGCGGCGGCACCATCGGGGCGGGCCTCGACGCGGTGCTCGCCGAGTCCGTCGCCGAACCGCTGTTCGACGAGAAACTGGGCGGGCTGCTGACCACCGGGCAGGTGGCCAAGGCGATGGCGCAGCAGATCACGCTGCGGCAGCTGGAGGGGCTGGACCCCGGGCCCTCCGCCGGCATCCGGAAACTGGTCTCCGCGAGCCTCTCGCAGGCGGCCACCGAGTTCGGGCTGACCAGTCTGGGAACGGACGGGCTCGACCTCACCGACAAGCGCGTGTCCTCCCGGGTCTACATCTTCATGCTCACCCGGTCGGCCACGATCGCCGGAGGAAGCAGCCAGGTCATGCGCAACATCATCGCCGAGCGCATCCTCGGCCTGCCGCGGGACGGAGACGACCGCGCCGAGGGGAGAAAGAGATGACCTACGAGACCATCACCTTCGAACGCCGGGGCAAGACGGCCTGCGTCACGCTGAACCGGCCGGAGCGGTTGAACGCCGTCAGCCACGAGATGATCGCGGAACTGGACCACGCGTACCGCGCGATCGAGACCGACCCCGACATCTGGACCTACATCATGACGGGGGCGGGGGACAGGGCGCTGTGCTCGGGGGCGGACGTCGGCGTCATCCCCGACTCGGCGCTGCCCGGCCAGGACACCCGGGGGGAGTCGCTGCTGGGCTCGTACTGGCAGTGGGACGCCCCCCAGGAGGCGACACCGCCCTACCTCCAGATGACCAAGCCGATGATCTGCGCGGTCAACGGTCTCGCGGCGGGCGCGGGCCTCGACCTCGTGACCACCGCGGACATCGTCATAGCCGCGGACTCGGCGACCTTCTTCGACCCGCACGTGAGCATCGGCGTCGCGTCCGGGCGCGAGGCGGTGCGCCTCGCCAGGGTCCTCCCGCTCAACATCGCCATGCGGGTGGCGCTCATGGGCAAGCACGAGCGGCTGAGCGCGCGGCGTGCGTACGAACTGGGCCTGGTCAGTGAACTGGTGCCTCGGGAGTCGCTGCTGGAGCGGGCGTGGGAGATCGCCGAGACGGTCAACAAGAACGCCCCGCTCGCGGTCAGGGGCACGCGGCTGGCCGTCCGCAAGGGGCTGGGGCTGCCGGTGTACGAGGCGGAACTCCTCGCGGAAGGCCACCGGCTCAGGGTGGCGGCCACCGAGGACGCGAAAGAGGGGCCGCAGGCGTTCCTCGACAAACGCGAGCCCCTCTGGAAGGCGCAGTAGGCGGATACCCGGTTGAGGAGAGTGGTGCTGTGGACATCGCACGAACGGACGCGGCAGGGACGGTCACGACGGTGCCCCTGCTGCTCCGGCAGCGCGCCGCCGAATGCGGGACGAAGAGGTTCCTGGTCTGCGACTCCGACGTACTGCGCTACGACGAGGCCGAGCGGCGTTCGGCGCTGCTGGCCCGCGGCCTGCTGGCGGCCGGTGTCGGCAAGGGCTCCCATGTCGGCCTCCTGCACCCGAACGGTTCGGAGTTCGCCGTCGCGGCCCTGGCCGCCGCCCGTATCGGCGCCGTCGTCATTCCGTTCAGCACGATGTCGACGGCTCTCGAACTGCGCGCGCTGCTCCGGCAGTCCGATGTGCGGTTCCTGCTCAGCGGGAGCTCCTACCGTTCGCGTGACTTCGTCGAGACGCTCAGGACGGCGGTTCCGGAACTGGAACCGGACGCCGAGCATCCCGTGATGTCGCCCACCGTGCCGACCCTGCGGCGCGTGTGGTTCTCGGGGACGAAGGACGACGCCGTCCCGCCGCGGTGGCGGGCCGACTCCCTGTACGAGGCGGCGGAGACGGTCGGCGAGGACCTGCTGCGCGCGGCGGAAGAGCTGGTCAGGCCCGCCGACCGGCTCGTCATCGTGCACACGTCGGGGTCGACCAGCGAGCCCAAGGGCGTCATCCACACGCACGGGGGCCTGCTGCGCCATACGGCTGGCCTGAACGCGGTGCGGAGATACGACGCCGACGAGGTCCTGTTCTCCAACAGCCCCTTCTTCTGGATCGGCGGATTCGCCGCCAACTTCATCGCCACCCTGGTCGCCGGGGCCCGCCTCGTCTGCTCGGGCGCCCGCGACGCGGGAGAGGCACTCGACCTGCTCGAACGCGAGCGGCCGACCCTCGTCAACGGGTTCGCGCAGTCGGTGGCGCATCTGGCCGAGCACCCGAGCTTCCCCGGACGCGACCTGTCGTCCATCAAACGCGGCAACCTCTATCCGATCATGCCGGTCGGGGTCCGCCCCGCCGATCCGGAACTGCGCCACGACATGCTGGGCATGACGGAGGCCGGGAGCATCTGCCTGCTCAGCGAGGACGAAGGCGAGCAGCCGGAACACCGCCGAGGCTCGTTCGGCAAGCCGGCTCCGGGGCTGGAGGCGTGCGTGCGCGACACGGCCGACGGCACGGAGTGCGGACCCGGAGAGCCGGGCGAACTCCACTTCCGCGGCCCGTCCATGATGGAGGGCTACTACGGCCGCGAGCGCCAGGAGACGTTCGACGCCGACGGCTGGTACGCGACCGGCGACCTCGTGACCTGCGACGCCGACGGCTTCTTCTACTTCAAGGGCCGCCGCAGCGAGATGATCAAGACGTCGGGAGCGAACGTCTCCCCGCGCGAGGTGGAGCGGGCGATCCACGAGGTGACCGGCCTGCGATCGCACGTCATCGGGATCGATGACGCAGACCGGGGCGAGATCGTCGCGGCGGCCGTCATCACGGCCGACCCCGCGGCGGTGAGCGAGGCGGACCTCCGGGCGGGTCTGGCCGAACGGCTCTCGCCCTACAAGATCCCGCGGCGGGTGCGCGCGATGACGGCAGGCGAGGTGCCGATGATGACCAGCGGCAAGCTGGACCTCCGCCGCCTCCGGGAGCTGCTGAAGTGACGGCCTCACCGACTCCGCCCTTGACGCTGCCCGGCCTGCTCGCGCACCGTGCCCGCACCGCCGGTGAGGAGCAGGCGATCGTCTGCGATGACGCCTTCACGACCTACGCGGCACTCGACCGCGACAGCCGCGACGTCGGGAAGAGCCTGCTGGCCGCGGGGATGGGCAAGGGCGACCGGGTCGGTCTCATCATGCCGAACGGTATCGACTGGGCCGTCGCCGCGTTCGCCGTGGCGCGCATAGGGGCGGTCCTCGTACCCCTGAGCACGCTCCTGCGCCCCCGGGAACTGGAGGCCCAACTGCGCGCGGCTGCGGTCAACGCCCTCATCATCGTCCGTTCCTACCGCGACCGCCGCTACACCGAGGACTTGGAGGAGGTGCTGCCCGG
>JAFACJ010000908.1 GCA_023425615.1 Actinomycetes bacterium | reverse complement strand
CATCATGGCTGTCTGCTACCTGATCGTTTTTGTCCGTGGATTCTGCTACCAGGTTCGAGATAGCTTCTGCGATCTGATTGGCAATGGCGACCTGGGCGGTGACCGTGTTCTTGCCCTGCTCTCCGGCGATGCGAAGAGCGCGTCGCGTGAGTGCGGCCAAATGCTTGACGAGGAGCTCGTTGACTCCTGCCTCGTCTAGGTCCTGCCGGTGTACCAGCTCTTCGCTGACGCCTTGGAGCTGCTGCAGCAGCCCCTCAGTCACAAGCTCTTCGTATACCCCTGGTGCAAGCTCAGCCACGTGGCTAAACCTACAGACTCACCGCTCCAGGATCATTGGTTCAAGAAAGTCTGTTCGGACCGCGAGCTTTTGGCTGGTGGCAGAGTCCTCGTCTTACTGGTTGTCTGCCAACAGAACAGAGGTCCCCGGCGGTAATGATCATGCGTTGAGAGCGGCCCAGACCTCTTTGTCGCCCAAAAGGGCAGGCAGTAGTCAAGGATCGTGGGTGTATCGCCGGCTGTGTTGACCTTGAGGAGTCCGAGAGACGGGCTGCTCGTGCTCTGGAGGTCTCCACGGTTGCGAAGTTGTTCGTGTGAGTTCGGTCGTCTGTAGTGGCTTGTCGCCCCTGTCGGTGTTGCTCGGGTCCTGGTATTGACTCCGGCAAAGGGGACTGTCTACGCTGGCGCCGGAAGTGAACAGACTTGTCTGTCTGGTGGCAGGGTGGCCGCGCACGGTGAGCTGATCTCGGATGGGGTCGGACGTGGGAGTGGTGCCCTTGAGGGGAGCGGGAGCTACACATGAGCGTGCATGACTTCGAGGTGGCCAAGGCGGATGGTGGGACGCAGAGCCTTGGGGACTTCTCCGGCAAGGTGCTGCTGGTTGTGAACGTGGCCAGCAAGTGTGGGCTTACGCCTCAGTACGAGGGGCTTCAGGCTCTCTATGGTGACTTCCAAGGGCGGGGGCTGGAGATCCTCGGGTTTCCCTGCAACCAGTTCGGTGGGCAGGAGCCTGGTACCAACGACGAGATTCAGGAGTTCTGCTCGACGAACTTCAACGTGACCTTTCCGGTGTTCGGGAAGATCGACGTCAATGGGGCGGATGCTGACCCGCTGTACGTGCACCTGCGGTCTGAGGCTCCTGGGGACTTCGGGCCTGACCACGGGTTCCTGTACGAGCACGTCAAGAAGACTCGGCCAGAGGCTGTCGGTACCGATGAGGTGAAGTGGAACTTCACCAAGTTCCTCGTTGACAAGGACGGGAACGTTCAGCGTCGTTACGAGCCGACGGTCACTCCCGAGGAGATCCGTAAGGATCTTGAGAGCATCCTTCCCGCGGCCTGACGGGTTGGCGTCGGTACCGCCGGTCGGTCCGAAGGGGCTGGGCCTTCTCCTGGGCTGGCATACCTGACATGTCTGACGGGGTCGGCGATTCATGCACCGGCCCAGGTCGGATGGCTGCTGTGGCCTCGTCCATCCGGATACGGAAGGGCGAGGCCACAGCCATGTCCTGGTGAGGGCGTTGGAAGAAGGCTGTACCCGGCTGGAAGGCAGTACTCGGCCGGAGCCGCTGATAGCGGTCGCGTCGGCAGGCCGTCACGTAGGGCCCAAGTGGAGCGGGCGGCCAGAGCGTTCAAGGGCCCAAGTGGAATGGGAGGAGGCAGACGAGGACGTCTGAGCGTTCTCGGAGGGCGGCTGCCAGGAGGAGGCCGCGTTGGTTGTGGAGGATCCGGTAGCGGAACTTGCGGGGTTCCACGATGGGGAGGAGGACGATCGTCCAGTAGCCGGCTGAGTGTACCGACTGGATGTAGTGGTGGCGGGGGCGGACGAGGGTGCGGGAGGGGTTGTAGATGATCTCCAGGTGGATGCCGGGGTTCCAGCGGGTCCAGGCCTCGTGGAGGGCGTCCTGTTCGGCCTCGGTGGCGGCCACGGAGACGAGGACGATGTCGCCGCCCAGGGCCATGGCGGCGCTGACGGTGCGTTCGGTGAGGGCGGTGATGGAGCCGATGGGGATGATGATCTTCGTTCCGGGGTCGGTGACGGCGGGGGGACGGGTGGGGCGGGGCGGGGTCCGGCCCACGCCTATCTCGAAGCGCACCTGGGTGTAGTAGCGCTCGATGCGGACGAACAGCAGGATCAGGACGGGGATGACGATGGCGACGACCCAGGCGCCCTCGGTGAACTTCGAGACGAGCAGGACCACGGCGGCGATGGAGGTGAGTACCGCTCCGGTGCCGTTGAGCAGGGCGTTGCCGGACCAGTGGGCGGGGCGGAGGCGGGTCCAGTGCCGGACCATGCCGACCTGGCTGATGGTGAAGCCGATGAAGACGCCGACGGCGAACATCGGGATCAGCCGGTGGGTGTCGCCGCCCACGGCGATCAGCAGGAGGGCGGCGGACAGGCCGACGGCCATGACGCCGTACCGGTAGACGGGCCGTTCGGTGCGCAGGGCGAACAGGGACGGCAGACGGCGGTCGCGGGCCAGCAGGCTCAGCAGGACGGGCAGGCCGCCGAAACTGGTGTTGGCGGCGAGGCCCAGGCCGAGGGCGACCACGATGTTGGTCGCGTAGTACGCCCAGCCCGTCCCGTAGGCGCCCGCCGTGAGCTGGGCGAGGATCGTGACGCCTTCCCGCGGCATCACCGAGTCGCGGCGGATGAGCACGGCGAGGCCGATGAGCATGACACCGAGCAGGACGCCGAGCATCAGTTCGGTCCGCTGGGCGCGCTGGACCCGTGGCCTGCGGAACATGGGGACGCCGTTGGCGATGGCCTCGACGCCGGTCAGCGAGGAGCAGCCGGAGGAGAACGCCCGCAGGACGAGCAGCACGCCGAGGGACTCGGTCACCGGTATGTGCTCCGGCGCGCCCACCACGGCGGCCGGTGCGGAGCGGGCCAGGCCGAGGACCACCACGCCGAGGATGGACACGATGAACAGGGCGGTCGGGAGCATCAGCACCCGGGCGCTGTCGGAGATGCCGAAGAGGTTGACGATGGTCAGCAGGATCACCCCCACCAGGCACGTCTCCACCGGGTAAGGGCGCAGGAAGGGGAACGCGGAGGCGAGGCTGGCGGCCGCGGCGGCGAGGCTGACCGCGACGGTGAGGACGTAGTCGACGATGAGCGCGGCGGCGGCGATGAGGCTCGGCCACCGGCCCAGTTCCTTCTTCGCGACGCCGTAGGAGCCGCCGCCTTCGGGGTGCGCGGCGATGACCTGGCGGTAGGAGAGGACCAGGACGAGGAGGAGGCCCGCGATGACGATGACGACCGGCAGTGCCGCGGCGATCGCGGCGGTGCCGGCCGCGGCCAGCACGAGCGCGACCTCCTCGGGCCCGTAGGCGACCGAGCTGAGCGCGTCCAGGGACAGCGCCGCCAGCCCTTGCAGGCTGGTCAGCCGGTGCTTGTCGCCCTCGCCGTGCCGGAGTTGGAGCCGCTGTCCTTTGACGGGCGACCTCCTGGCGGCTGCCGGGTCCTCCTCGTACGGCACCGTGGTCATGTCAGGGACCTCGCCCTCGCGACGACGACGGGACCGAGCAGGTGTCTCTGGAGCCAGCGCACGGCCTCACCCGGTTCCGTGTTCGCGGTCGTACTCGTCCTTGTAGGAGCGGGTCGTCTCATCGAGCCAGGCGCCGATGCTCGCGTAGGAGTCGGTCGGCAGATTGGCCAGCGAGATCCGGATCGACCATTCGGGCGCGTCGAAACCGCCGCCGGGCAGCAGGACGATCGAGTGGTCCTCGGCCAGCCGGAAGAGGATGTCGACGGGCTCGTAGGCGTTCTCCAGCCAGGTGGCGAACGCCTTCCCGTGCTTCTTCTCCGCCCACGCCAGGATGTCGATTTCGGCGTAGTAGCGCGCGGCGTAGGGGTCGTGCGGGAGGTCGATCTTCAGGCCGCGGGTCAGCGCGTCCATCCGCTGGGCGATGAGGTCCTGGCAGCGGCGCTTGTAGTCGTCCTTCTCGTCGGTGAGGGCGAACAGCGCGAACAGGGCTATCTGCGTCTGCTGCGGTGGGGACAGGCCGGCGGTGTGGTCGAGTGCGACCATCCGCGAGTCGGCGACGAGCCGGTCGATGAACCTGAGCCTTTGGGGTTCCAGGGTGATCGGCGCGTACCGTTCGGCGAGTTCGCCGCTGTCCGCGGCCGGCAGCGCGGCGATCTTCTCGTCGAAGACGTTGTCGCGGTTGACGGCGATGACGCCGAGCCGCCAGCCGGTGCAGCCGAAGTACTTGGAGAAGGAGTAGACGCCCAGGGTGTTGCGCGGCAGCACCGACATGAGGGAGACGAACCCGTTCACGAAGGTGCCGTAGACGTCGTCGGTGATGATCGCCAGACCGGGGTTGGCGGTCCGGACGATCTCCGCTATCCGGTCGAGCGCCGGGGGCGGGAGCATCACCGAGGGAGGGTTCGACGGGTTCGCGCAGAACAGCGCCTTGATCGAGGGATCGGCGAGCTTGTCGAGTTCGGCCGTCTCGTACTCCCACAGGTGCAGCCCGTCGGCGTTCCGTTTCGTGGCCCGCAGTTCGACGACGTCGAAGTCGAACTCCGCGAGCCGTGGGATCTCCAGATACGGGGTGAAGATCGGGACCATCAGGGCGATCCGGTCGCCGGGGCGGAGGATCCGGTTGATGACCGCCGAGTCGAACAGGTAGCACATCGCCGCGGTGGCGCCCTCGGTGGCGAACAGGTCGAACGGCTGGTCGGGCTCCCGTCCCCCGCACATCTCCTTGACGAGGTAGGCGTGGACGATCCGCTCGAAGTGGTGCAGCATCCGGACGGGCACCGGGTAGTCGTCGCCGGTGAACCCGTCGGCGAGCTCGTGCACGAACGCGTCGGCGTCGAACCCCAGCCGTGACGTCCCGTACCGGACGGCCCGCGACAGCAGCGCCGCACCCGCCTCGGCCCGGTTCCGGTCGAGGAACTCCGCGAACCGCGCCGCGATCCCCGTCCGCGACGGCATACCCGCCAGTGTCTCGCCCCGGTGCCAGGTCCGCCGCGCCTCGTCCAGCGCGAACCGCCCGAGCAGCAGGAACGCCTCGCGTGGCTCCACCGCGATCCAGTTCGGATTCCCGCGTCCGGCGTTGAGGAGGGTGGCGGCGTTCTTCTCGTCGTCCTCCTCGGCGGCGTCGATGAGCCTGTCCTTCAGCTCGAACGGACTGAGCTCCTCCAGCCGCCTCTGCTCCGCCCGCGGCACGCTGTCCCCGATCTCACCCACGCCGGCTCCTCGTCTCGCGTCGGAGAGGACGCGACGGCTCTCCTTTCGGACCTCTCTCCATCGACATGACAAAGCAGCCAAAAGCCCTGGTCAAGGTGGTGTAGAGGGTTCGGCGCGCGCCCGGGGGAGGGGTAGGGACCGGGCATGGCGCTGCATCGGGTGAAGGTCAAGACGGATCCGCTGGACGACGTGTTCAGCATGCCGCTGAGCGAACGGGTGCTGCCCAAACGGCGGATCCCCGAGGCGGAGAGCGATCCGCGGGCGGTGTACGAGGCGGTCAGGCAGGAACTGCTGCTCGATGGGAACTCCACGCAGAACCTGGCGACGTTCTGCACCACCTGGAACAGCCACGAGGCGCGGCGGTTGATGGACCAGTGCCTCGACAAGAACATGATCGACAAGGACGAGTATCCGCAGACCGCGGAGATCGAGGCGCGCTGCGTGCAGATCCTCGCCGATCTGTGGAACTGCGCGTCCGACGACACCATCGGCTGCTCCACCACCGGCTCCAGCGAGGCGGCGATGCTCGGCGGGCTGGCGTTGAAATGGCGGTGGCGGCAGCGGCGCAAGGCCGAGGGCAGGCCGGCCGACCGGCCGAACCTGGTGTGCGGGCCGGTCCAGGTGTGCTGGGAGAAGTTCGCCCGCTACTTCGACGTCGAACTGCGGCAGGTGCCGCTGGAACGCGGCGCGACGGGGCTGCGGCCCCACCAGCTCAAGGACCACGTGGATGAGAACACCATCGGCGTGGTGGCGATCCTCGGCGTCACGTTCACCTGCGACTACGAGCCGATCGCCGAACTCGCCGCCGAACTCGACAGGATCCAGGCCACGACCGGCCTGGACGTCCCCCTCCACATCGACGCGGCCAGCGGCGGGTTCATCGCGCCGTTCGTCCAGCGCGAACTCGTGTGGGACTTCCGTGTCGAACGGGTCGCCTCGATCAACGCCTCGGGCCACAAGTACGGGCTCGCGCCGCTGGGCTGCGGCTGGGTCGTGTGGGCGTCGGCGGACCTGCTGCCCGAGGAGCTCATCTTCCGGGTGGACTACCTCGGCGGCGACATGCCCACGTTCGCGCTGAACTTCTCACGGCCGGGCGGCGAGGTCGTCGTCCAGTACTACACGCTGGTCAGGCTCGGCCGCGAGGGCTACCGCAAGATCCAGCAGGCGTGCCTGGACACCGCGCGGTACTTCGCCGGCCGGATCGCCGACATGGGTCCGTTCAAGCTGCTCTACGACGGCAAGGGCGCGCTCCCCGCCGTCAGCTACACCCTTGAGCACGGCGTGCCGTTCAGCCTCTACGACATCACCGAGCAGCTTCGGGCACGAGGATGGCAGGTGCCGTCCTACCCCCTGCCGCCCGACCGGCAGGACGTCACCGTCCAGCGCGTCCTCGTCCGGCACGGCGTCGGCAAGGACGAGATCTCGCTGCTGGCCGACGACCTGGAACGCGTTCTGAAACGGCTGCGCGCCAGCGGAGGCACCGGGGCGCCCCGCCAGCCGGGATTCCACCACTGACGTGCCGGCGCGGCCAGGCCGGCGATCCCGCCCGTACTCGCCGACCTGGCCGCGGGCTTCAGGAGGGCTGCTGCTTCGCGCGGACGTAGGAGGCGAAGGAGGCGCCGAAGGAGATGACGCCGACGCCTATGAGGAGATATCCGAGCATCGCCTGAGGGGGCGGGCCGTCCGCCCATTTCTCTTTCTTCGCCTCACGTTCGGCCATGTACTCCTCATAGGTGAAGGAGTCGCCGCCTCCACCGATGACGAGGCAGGTGTCGCCGGGCCCCATCGTCTTGCCGTCGCAGGTGGGGGTGTCCGAGCCGACGCGGGAGGTCAGGAGGAGGATGGCACTGGCGATGAGGCAGACGACGCCCAGCGCCGCCCACAGGATGGTCCGGTCGTAACGGCTGTCGGGGTCGGGCTCGCGGTCGTCCGGCCGCCTGTTCGACTGGCGGAGGGCGGCACGGAGCGGCATGCGGTGCGCGGCGTAGAAGTCACCCGCGTCCAAGGCGAGGCGGTAGAACCGTTTTGCCTCTTCGTGTCGGCCGGCGCTCTCCAGATACACGGCGAGTTCGCTGAGCGCACCGGGATGACCGGCTTCAGCGGACTTGAGGTACCACTCGGTCGCCTTCTCAGGCTGGTCGATGGCCCAGTAGAAACCGCCGAGGACTCTCATGGCCGAGCCGTCGCCCGTCTCCGCCTTGTGGCGCAGCCGGTCCGGAACCGCGCGTTCGGCCAAGCCGCGGGGGTCATGGGTCGACGGACCCTCCATGATCAGCGAGAGGTAGATGCTGAGAAGGCCGGCGGCGTTGCCGGCCTCAGCCGACCTCCCGTACCACTCGATCGCCTTCTCCGGGGAGTTCCGTGACTTGTAGAAGTCGCCGAGCTCCAGCATCGCCAGGCCGTCGCCCTCCTGCGCCCTGCGGAGGAGGCCGGTGGGCACGGCGTCGTCGGCACCGCCGGATCGCCGGGGCCGCGCGGCGGGGTCGGGAGCCGGGGGCTGCTTCGGGTGACGCCACGGGTGGACGTAGGAGATGCGCGGCGGCTGGGGGTTCTCGTCCTGAGGCGTTGGCAACTCAAACCCCCGGAGGGCTTGGCGGATGTCGTCGCCTCGACCCTGCGATGGGAGATCGCGGAGGGCAACGCGATGTCCGGACCCGGTCAGCGGGGGGCGAGCGTCCGGCCGGTGCTCACTCCGTCGGGGTGCTCGTGGGGGAGGCCGTGGGTGTCGCCGTGGCGGTGCTCGGGTCCGGGTTCACGG
>JAFACJ010000892.1 GCA_023425615.1 Actinomycetes bacterium | reverse complement strand
CTGCTGCACCGCCACCATGAGGGAGAGAGGTCCGGATACGTCGCCACCCGCGACGGCAACGAGATCTACTACCGGGACTGGGGCAGCGGCCCCCCGGTGGTGTTCATCCACGGCTGGCCGCTGAGCGGGGACGCGTGGCAGGACCAGATGAAACTGGTCGCCGACGCCGGATTCCGCGGCATCGCCCACGACCGGCGCGGCCACGGCCGCTCCTCCCAGCCGTACGAGGGGTATGACTTCGACACCTTCGCCGACGACCTCCACGAACTGATCACCCACCTCGACCTGAACGACGTCACGCTCGTCGCGCACTCGATGGGCGGCGGGGAACTGGCGCGCTACATCGGCAGGCACGGCACCGAACGCGTCGGAAAGGCCGTCCTGCTGGCGGCGATCCCACCGGTCATGATCCAGTCCGAGACCAACCCCGAGGGCACCCCGCAGAAGGTCTTCGACTCCCTCAAGGAGGGCATCGTCGGCGACCGCGCCCAGTTCTGGATCGACACCGCCGAGACCTTCTTCGGCGCCAACCGGCCGCACAACCGCGTCAGCCAGGGCAACAAGAACGACTTCTGGCGCATGGCCATGCAGGAGAACATCGAGGCCGCCGTCGCCTGCGTCGATGCGTTCTCCACCACCGACTTCACCGAGGACCTCAAGAAGTTCGACATCCCCACCCTGGTGATCCACGGCGACGACGACCAGATCGTCCCCATCGCCGCCGCCGGCGCCAAGTCCTCGAAGATCATCCCCGACTGCACCTACAAGGTCTATCCGGGTGCCAGCCACGGCCTCGCCAACGTCGCGGGCGACAAGGAGAAATTCAACGCCGACCTCATGGAGTTCCTCCGCGGCTGACGACCGCATCCTCCGAGGCGGGACGGGAGCATCCCCGTCCCGCCTCGGCGTTCCCTGCCGGCACCCGTCAACGGGCTCGGGCTCCCTCGCCTCGCGCGGCAACCGCGCGGCAACCGGAGTCTTCTAGACATACCTGTAGTGAGGGGAGGAAAAGGACACCTCCCGGCCGGGAAGCGGATCATGCGTGACCGAAAGCGGAGAGTATGAGCGGGAGAGCGGTCCTCGGAATCCTGATGGCAGGCGGGCTGGCCGGGGCGTTGGCCTCGCCCGCGTCGGCCGCCGGTCAGGGGTATGGGTATGTGCTGGTGACCAAGCACAACGCCAAGATCGGAAGTGCTTACAAGGCGAAAGTGGCGAAGAACTCCGCCGGGGGAGCGCCCACCGTCATCCGGACGGGGCAGGGCGCCTACACGGTGCGTTTTCCCAAGCTCGGCCTCAAGGGCGGAGTCGCGCATGTGACGGCCTATGGCGGCACGGCCAACAGTTGCTCGGTGCGGGATTGGGCGCCCAAGAGCGGTGGTCGGCTCGACGTGCGGGTCTACTGCGTCGATACCGTGGGGCAGAAGGTCAACAATGGTTTCTCGTTGGCCTACACCAACATCGCCACGCGTGCCGGCAGCTATGCCTACGTGGTATCGGACAAGCCGTCCGCCACCAATTTCACGCCTCCGGCCGACAAGCAGTTCAATTCCGCCGGCGGTACCAACACCATCATCCACTACGCGACCGGAGCCTACGTCGTCAGAATACCGCGAGCACGATCGGGAACACAGATCCGCTACGTTCACTCGCAGGTCACCGCCTATGGAAATTCCCAGGCCCGATGCGGCATCGCCGGATGGTTCTTCTTTTCCAAAACCGACGACGTGGGCGTCACGGTGTATTGCAGGAGCATCAACGGCGACCCCCAGAACACCCGTTTCGCCTTCTCCTACACCTCCAGGTCCGGTCTCCAGCGGCGTGCTCCCGCCGCCTACGTTTACGCGGCGAGCTCCACCTTGACCACCCCGTACGACCCCTACTACTCCTACGACTCCACGGGCGGCGCTCTCATCGTCCAGCGCCAGAGCACCGGCAGGTACCGCATCGATATGCCCCGCCAGAACCTGGACGGGGGCAACGTGCAGATCAGTGCCTACGGCACCGCCGACTCCTACTGCGGCGTCGTCCACTGGGGCTCCAAGGACGGCGTCTCCGTCAAATGCCACGACCTCAACGGCAACCCCATCGATGCCGCCTTCCTCGCCTCCTTCCAACGCTGACCCTCACCTCGCCCGGACCGCCTCCCTACGCACGCCGCTCGGTCACCGACCGGGCGGCTTTTTTCCTTGTCCTTATGCGGCAACCGAGCGACAACCGGGATCTTCTAGACATGCCTGTAGGGAGGGGCGGAAAAGGCGCCTCCCCGGTCGGGGAACGGATCATGTGTGAGCGAAAGCGGAGATGATGAGCAGGAGAGTGGTTTTCGGAATTCTGATGGCCGGTGGGCTGGTCGTGGGGTTGGCCTCGCCCGCTTCGGCCTCCGCCAGCCAGGGGTATGGGTATGTGCTGGTGACCAAGCACAAAGCCAAGATCGGACGTGCTTACAAGGCGAAGTTGGCGAAGGACTCCGCCGGGGGGACGCCTACCGTCATCCGGACGGGGCAGGGCGCTTACACCGTGCGTTTTCCCAAGCTCGGCCGCAAAGGCGGGGTCGCGCATGTGACGGCCTATGGCGGCACGGCCAACAGCTGCACGGTGCGGGACTGGACGCCCAAGAGCGCCGGCCGGCTCGACGTGCGGGTCTACTGCGTCAACCCCGTGGGGCAGAAGGTCAACAACGGTTTCTCGCTGGCCTACACCAACATCACCACACGTGCCGGCAGCTACGCCTACGTCGCGGCGGACAAGCCGTCCGACGCGACCTCCACCCCGCCGCCCCACCGGCAGTTCAACTCCGCCGGCGGCACCAACACCATCACCCGCTATGAGGCCGGGGTCTACGCCGTCAGGCTTCCCGGACTGGGAACACAGTTCCGCTCGACCCACATGCAGGTCACCCCCTACGGGACCGCCAACGCGCGGTGCAGCATCGGCGAATGGTTCATCTTCTCCAACACCACCGACCTGGGAGCCGTGGTGTACTGCAAGAACATCGACGGCGATCTTCGGGACACCCGCTTCGCCCTCTCCTACACCGCCGGAACCGGTCTCCAACGGCGTACTCCCGCCGCCTACGGCTACGCGGGAGAACCCCTCAAGACCACCCCGTACAGCCTGTCCTACTCCTATGACTCCACAGGTGGCACCCCCACGGTCTACCGAGAAGGCACCGGCAGGTACCGGATCGAGATACCCGGCCAGAACCTGAACAAGGGCAACGTGCAGATCAGCCCCGTCAGCGCCGACGGCACCTACTGCGGTGTCGTCCGCTGGAACTCCGAGGACGGCATCTCCGTCAAGTGCCGCAACCTCAACGGCAACCTCACCGATGACGCCTTCCTGGTCTCCTTCCAACGCTGACCGCCCCCCACACACGCCGCTCGGCCACCGACCGAGCGGCTTTTCCCTGTGATCGGTGAGGGACATGCGGGACGCCAGGGCGCGGGCGGCGTCGGCGAAGTACTGCTCGTCGGCGTCCTGGGCGAGACCGAGGACGACGCCTTGGCTGAGGCCGACGAACAGCGCCCTGAGCGCGGTGACCAGACGCTGGGCCTGCTGCGGTGTCACCGCGTTCCCGTGGTGCGATGCCGACGGTCTACAAGTGGGTCGAGCGGTATGGCGAAGGCGGGCTCGCGGCGTTGGAGGATTTGAAGTCGACGGGTCGGCTGCGGTCGGACTTTACTTGAGTCCTCCCGGAGGGGCGATCGTCTCCTCGTTCGACGAAAAGATGCAGGTCCAGGCTTTGGACCGGACCCAGCCGACACTCCCACTAGATTGCGGCGTGCCGGAGAAGAAGACACACGACTACATCCGGCACGGCACCACCGACCTGTTCGCCGCGCTCAACGTGCTGAACGGGAAGGTCATCTCCCCGGATAACGGGCGTCGCCACGCCGGCCGACTCGCTGCACGCGGTGCGGTCGGGGCATGATGCCGTCGGTGGGCACTTCCTCGTCATCTTCAGCTCAGGCGGCCCGCGTGCGTTTGGGAGCGCGCCTGCGTGAGCTGCGGGAGCGGGCGGGCATCTCGGGAGTGGAGTTCGCACGGCGCGCTGGATGGTCGGCCTCGACGGTGGTCTCCCAGGTGGAGAAGGGCCGCCGGACGATCACCGTCGATCACGTGCGGCTTTGGGGAAGAATCTGTGAGGCGCCTGATCGGCTGGTCACCGAACTCCTCGCCGAACAGGCGAACGTCGCCGGCATGTGGTTGTCCCTGCGCGAGCAGGGGCGCGGTCTGGGACTGAACGCCCGCCAGAAGCTCACGATCGGAGATCTGTTCTCTCGCGTCCAGGTGGCCCGGACCTATCAGACGAAGGTGATCCCCGGTCTTCTTCAGACTCCGGAGTACATGACCGGGGTCCTGCGTGGCGTGCGGAACGACCGCCGCATCGGCCGGATGACGTCGCTGAGGCCGTGGCTGAGCGGCTCAGCCGCCAGCGCAACCTACGCCGGGCCGGAGCCCGATGGTTGTTCCTTCTGGAGGAGACGATCCTGCACTTCCGCCCATACGGGATTGCGGTGCATCGCGGCCAGCTCCTGCACCTGCTGGAAGTGATGCGGCTCCCGTCGGTGTCCCTGGCGGTGATCCCGATGCACGCCGACCGGCATGGAATCCGTCCCCGCGAGTCCTTCGACATCGACACCTTCCCGAATCTGGAACACGTCCAAGTCGAACTCCTGTCCGGCCTGCTCACCCTCACCCATGCCGAAGAGATCGCGATGTACCGACGCGCTTGGGATGAGCTGATGTCCCTCGCGGTCCTCGGCGACGGCGTCCAGTCGCTCATCCGCACGGCCTTGAGTGTCCTTGACGAAGCGCCCGGGGAGGGGTGAAGGTCGCAGGGACCCAGCACCTATCCAGAGGCTGACCATGGTGGATTTCGTCGGTGACGATCCCAAATCCGACAAGCAGGAATGCCCCGCCGTCTGGCGAGAGCCGGGAGGCATCTTCTTCCGGGGTAAGACCATCACCGACCCCGACGTCACCGCCCGCCTCAGCCGGGACGTGGCCAAGGGCGAGGACGAATCCGACGTATGGCTCCCCGAGCGCATGTTCCCCAAGCTCCATCATCCGGCTGGAGATGCGCGACGCCTATGACCTGTCCCTGGCCAGCAGCTACTCCGAATGGAAGGAGTCAGGCACCGTCACCACTCACGACTGGGGCGATTAGGGCGACCTCGTCGGCCGCACCCTCGCGCGTGGCGTCACCTGGCGGCGCGTCCGCCTCATCTCCCGCCCCATGTCGGAGTACATGCGTTGGGAACACGCCACCACCGAAGCCAACGTAGCCTTTCGAAAGTGACGGATGGGACCGTGGCTGTGGGGCGGCCCTCTTGGAGTCGGGTTGCTGAGGGCGATCTGGAAGTGATCGTCGAACGGTTCAGGCTCGGCGCCGTCGTCGGCGTCGAGTTCGTCGCTGAGGGGATGATGAATCCCAACTGGCGTCTGAGAACGGGCCAGGGGGACTTCGCGCTCAAGAGGATCGTCGACGTGCCGGTGGAGAAGGCACGGCGAAGCCTGAACGTTCTTGGGGTGCTTGCTTCGATGGGGTTGCCGGTCTGTTCTCCGCGGCTCGTGGGGATGGACCCGGTCCTGGACGTCGACGGGCGCGGGTACTGCGTGCTCGATTGGGCTGGCGGAGCGCATCGGCAGGGGACGGATCTCAGCGGACCTGAGGCACGTGCGCTCGGCGAGTTGCTCGGGAGCATCCATACCGCGTTGGGCTCTACCGCCGCTGGGCTGCCGCCGGCCGGAGAAGCGCCCAGGGCGAAGGTCTCCATGCCTGAGGCAGCCTGCTCGGAGGCTGACCGGTTTCTTGATGTGATCGCCGGGCTTGATCGGCTGGAGGCGTTCGATGTCGAGACC